>NZ_SGTY01000010.1:0-145404 GCF_005435095.1 Halorubrum sp. CGM5_25_10-8B
GGCGAGGGCGGCGGGGGCGAGGGCGGCGAGACGGGCGACGAACCGGACGCGGTCGAGACGTTCTCGATCGTCACCACCGAGCCGAACGACCTCGTGGCGGACCTCCACCACCGGATGGCGGTGATACTCGACCCCGACGCGGGCGAGGAGGAGACGTGGCTCCACGGGGGCCCCGACGAGGCCGCAGCGCTGCTCGACCCGTACCCGAGCGACGACCTCACCGCGCACCCGGTGTCGACGCGGGTGAACTCGCCGAGCGTCGACGCGCCCGACCTGATCGAACCGGTGGCCAGCGACTGAACCGTACGCCAACGGCTGAGCCGGAGCGGTCCGGCTCGTCGGACCCGGCGCCCGCGACCGCTCAGGGCGCGACGAGGTCGACCACCGTCTCGTCGTCGACGACGACGTTGTACGCGCCCTCGTCCTCGTTCCAGAGGACGAGCCCGTTCTCGACGAAGACCACCGACCCGTAGTCGGCCTCGCGGAGGTCGCGGTTCAGCGCGGTCTCGCGGGTACAGACGAGGTAGTGGTCGGTCGCCTGCGAGCCGTCGCCGACACGGTAGAGCGCGTTGTCCCCCTCGCTCAGGTCGTGGCTCAGCTTCACCGCGAGCAGGTTCACCCGGTCGGTGACGTGGCGCTCGGACTCGGCCATGCGCGCGCACCGCTCCGCGCTCGCCTCGATGTCGACCCGTCGCCGCCCGTCGGGGCGGAGTATCGAGTAAGCGAACTGGACATCGACGTTGACGAACTCGCCCGGCTCGTCGGTCTCGCCGCGCGCCGTCGCCTCGTCGAGCCGGCGCTGGAAGGGCGGGACCGCGAGGTCCGGGGCCACGTCGAACGACCACCCCGGATCGCTCGGGACCGCGTCGGGCCACAGTCGGAGCGCCGGCGAGTACATTTCGGCGTCGCGTCCCGGTCCGGCGCCGTCCCCGTCGCCCGCGACGAGCGCGCGTTCGACCCGCCGGAGCCCGACCGCGGTGTTCCGGTCGGCGGGCGCGAACGCCACGAGGCTCCCGTCGGGAGCGAGCGCGTCGAGGGCGGCGTCGGCGACCGTGACCGGGTCGGCGAGCTCCGAGAGCACGTTACCGAATATCACGATGTCGAAGGGGTCGTCGGTCGCTGCGGCGGGCGATTCGCCCTCGTCGAGACCGAGGAACGCCTCGGCCGTCGCCTCGTGGAGCGTCGTCCGGAAGTTGCGGCCAGTCTCCTCCAAGAGCCGGTCGAGCACGTCGGTCGCGGCGCTCGGCTCGACGGCGTGGTACTCGACGATCGCGTCGTCGGGGAGGTAGTCGTGGAGGCCGAGCGCGGGGCTGCCCACGCCGGCTCCCACGTCGAGGACGCGGAGCGTCCGGTCGAGCAGGCCGTTCTCGGTGAGGTCGTCGAGGACGTGGCCGACCGTGGCGTAGTACGCGGGGAGGTGGTAGATCGCGTAGCCGAGCGCCGCGACGCGGTCGTACTCGACCTCGTTCTCGTAGAGGTAGTCCGTCTTCAGCTGGCGGACCCGCTCGCGGAGCTCGTCCCCGGACTCGCCGCGGTGCCAGTTGGCGCCGTACTCGCGGACGAGCAGGTCCTCAACCGCGAACGCGTACGCCTCCGGAAGTGCCTCCGGGGCCCAGCCCGGTGGGTCGACGGGCGACTCCTCGACGGGGACGAACGCCCCGTCTTCGCGCTCGCGGAGCCGGAGGTCGAACGCCTCCTCGCGGAGCGTCTCGCGGACGACCGCCGGGTGCGGCGTCCCCTCGATGTACTCGGCGATCTCCTCGGGGTCGATCGGTCTGACGTTGCGCAGGTAGTTCGCGTTGTTCCGGACCGCGGTTCTGTCGATCATGGTTTCTCGTCTGCTTCGCGTCGGCTCACTCCAGCCGGTCTCGCTCCTCGAGGTCGCCGCGGGCGCGCTCGTAGAGGGCGGCGAACGCCTCGTCGTCGGCCGCCGCGATCTCTGCCGCGGCGTCGGCCACCTCGTCCGCGCCGTCGAAGGCGCGCTGAATCTCCGCGTACACCGCGGGCGAGCCCTCGGTGACCGTGTCGGCGACCTCCTCCAGCGCGGCCGACACCGGCGTGTGGAACTCCTCGCGGACCGGGTCCGCGGCGAGCCGCCACGCGAGCACCGCGGCGTGCGCGCCCGCTTGGACCGTCTCCATCGCCGCATCGTGTTCGTCCGCGGTCGTCTCGAACACGTCGTTGCCCCCCGCCTGGACCGAGTCGGTGAGCCCGTCGACCGTCGGGCCGCCCTCGTCGACGACGACCGCGACGTTCCCCGGAACGCGCGGCGGGGCAAACAGCGGGTGGTAGCTCGCGCGTTCGAGGCCGGGGGCGTGCTCGCGCATCGCCGCGAGCGCGTCGGTCATCTCGCCGGAGACGTCGACGATCGCCCGCTCCGCGCGGGGCGCGTACGCCTCGACCGCCGCGGGGACCGCCGACATCGGCACCGCGAGGCAGACGGCGTCGTGGGCGGTGTCCCCGTCGGCGTCGACCGCTCTCGCGTCGCGGTCCGCGGCGGCGTCGGCCGCGACGGCCGGGTCGCGGTCGGCGAACGCGACGGTCGCGTCGACCGGCGCGGCGTCGGCCGAGACGGTGTCGGCGACCCAGCGACCGATCTCGCCGGCGCCGACCACGAGGAGGTCCATCGGTTACGCGAACGGAGGTGACGCGCCGGTTAAAAGGACTCGCCTCGGGGCGGGCGAGGGATCGGACGCGCCGGAGGCTTAGACGCGACGGAAGCTCGGACGCGACGGAGATTGGGGCGCGGTGGGATCCGACTCGGCAGGACTCCCGACGCGACGCTCCGGGCCGGGGGGGTCGGTCGGTCTCACCCCTCCGCGCCGAGTCGACCGATCACGCCCGCGCCGGGCGAGAGAGACCGGACCGCCGGGAGCAGCGCGAGCGCGATGGCCAGTTCCAGTCCGCCGACCGCGAGGAACGCGGGCGTGTACCCGAACGCGCCCGTGGCGCTCCCGCCGACGAGGAAACCGGCGAGGAAGCCGAGCGAGCCGAACACGTTGAACAGCCCCATCGCCGCGCCCCGCACTTCCGGCTCGACGAGGTCGGTGACGAGCGCCATCGTCGCCGGGGCCATCAGCGCGCCGCAGACGCCGACGAGGACCATCAGCGCCGCGGCGATTGGGTACGCGGGCGCCACGCCGACGCCGACCGTTGCGACGCCGTACGCGAGCGACCCGGCCACCACAGGGAGGAAGCGGCCGATCCGGTCCGAGAGCGCGCCGAATGGCGACTGGAGGAGCGCGAACGGGACGAAGAAGAGCGCGAGGGTCGCGCCCGCGCCGGCCGCTGACAGCCCGAACGTCGCCGGGTCCTGGAAGTAGTAGACGCCGACCAAAGCGAAGAAGCCCGCCGTCAGTCGGTCGACGAAGCCGAACGCGAGCGGGACGAGGAGGCCGGGCGTCGTCCGGGCGCGGGCGAGAACGTCCCGGAAGCCGCCCCCGTCGGTCTCACTCGCCGAGTCGCTCGCCCCCGAGTCGCTCGCCGCCGCGGTCGCCGCTCGGTCGTCGACCGTCGCCGCCAACAGCCCCGCCGCCGCCAGCACGACCGCCCCGGCGTACACCGGGTACAGCGCGCCGAGGCCAGCGAGCGAACCGCCGACGACGGAGCCGACCGCGGCACCGAGGCCGATGGCGAACCCGGCGGTCCCCATGTTCCGGCCGTTGCCGCCGCGAAGGTCCATCAACAGCGTGATCGACAGCGAGAACGCGCCGATAGTGAGGGCGCCCCCGACGACCCTGACGAGGAGCGCGGCCCCGAAGCCGAGCCCGAGTCCCGGCAGCGACGCGAGCGCGACGTAGGAGGCCGCGCCGCCGAGCGCGCCGGTGACGATCAGCGGAACTCGCGTCCCGAGCGCGTCCGAGAGCGCGCCCCAGACGACCGCGAACGTCACGAACGCGCCGAACTCCGCGACGAGGAACCACATCCCGGCGTCGATGCCGGCCGGGGCGCCGAGCGCGACCACGAGGTCCGGCACGCCCGGGTAGAGGAGGACCTGCGAGATCAGCACCGCGAGGACGACCGCGCCGAGCCGGCGGCGGTCGGTCGCGTCGGCCGCGGCTCCGGCGGTGTCGATCTCGGCCGCGCGGTCGCCGCCGGCCGCGGTCGCGGCGGAGGAATCGCCGTCGCTCATCTGCGGGTACGACGGGACGAACGGGCAAAAGACCGACGCTCCGCAGAGTATCGGCCGGAGAATCCCCTCACGACTCGGGTCCGGTCGGGGCCGTCACGCGCCTCAGAGTTCGGCGTCGATCGCCGCGGCGACCGTCTCGGCGGCGTACCCGCCCTCTACCGGCTCGCCGTTCACGAAGATCGTCGGCGTCCCCTCGACGCCCATCGACGAGCCCTCCGACCTGTCGTCCTGCGTAGCCGCCTCGTACGTGGAGAACTCCGCGTCGGACAACACCGCACAAGGGTCCGCGCCGGCGGTCTCGGCGGCGGCCCCGAGCGCCTCGCCGCTGTAGTTCCCCTGCGACTCGTAGGCCGCCTTCGCGAACTCGAAGAACGCCTCGTCGTCGTGACGGATCCCGACCCCGCGGGCCGCGCTGGCGACCGGGACAGCCCACCGCTCGTTGACCGGGATCGGGAAATCCCAGTGCTCGTAGCGGACCCGTCCGGGGTCGACGTACTCCTCTCGGATCGTCGGGAAGTGGTCGAGGTTGTACGTCGCGCAGTGCCCGCAGGTGAAGTCCTCGAACGCCCGGACGACCACGTCCGCGTCCGGGTCCCCGAGCGTCGGCCGGTAGTCGAGGTTGGGGTCCGTCGGCTCAGAGAGCGAGCAGTCGTACGACCCCGTGTCGAGGCTGAGTTCGCCGCCGTTTCCGTCGCCGCCTCCGCCGCCGAGACAGCCGGCGACACCGACGACGCCGGCCGTGGCCCCGGCCGCGAGCAGGGACCGCCGCGTACGTTCCATGCCTATCGCTGGGGTCGGTGCGTACTTAACCACTCCGCGACCGGACGGCGGCTCGGAGCGGAGACGCGGCGCGCGTCCGAACGTTTTTGCCGCCGCCTGTCGACGACCACGTATGAGCGACTGGGACCTCGACCTGCGGGACGCCGAGGAGAAGATGGACGAGGCGTTCGCGGCGGCCGGCGACGTCGTCCTCGGCGTGCTGGACGGCACGACCGACCCGGAGGAGTGGGTCCGCAGCGTCGACTACGGGAACACGCTGGTGCTGTCGATCGAGGGCGACCTCAACGAGCTCGCCGCCCCCTTCGCGCGCGACGTGAAGGAGATGGACGGCGAGCTGATGCACTTCCGCGGCTTCCTCGTGGTGACTCCTCCGGGCGTCAGCATCGACACGGACCGACTGGGCGACTCCGGCGGCGCCGAGGCGGAGACCGGCGAAGCGGACGACGCCGACGAAGCAGAGCCGAAAGGCGTCGAAGAGGTCTGAACGGTTTCTTTTCTCGTACGACCGCGGGAGAGGCGCCGGTTATCCCTCGCCGACCATCCGGTCCTCCTCGTCCCACTCGCGCTCGCGCAGTTCGTACTTCTGGATCTTGCCGGTCGCGGTGGTCGGGAGTTCGGCGACGAACTCCACCTCGCCCGGCGTCTTGTAGTCCGCGACGCGCTCGCGGACGAACGTCTTCAGCTCCTCGGGCGTCGCGCCCGCGTCGTCGGGGTCACCGCCCTCGGGGACGACGAAGGCCTTCGGGGTCTCGCCCCACCGCTCGTCGGGCGCGGGGATCACGGCCACGTCGGAGACGACGTCGTGCTCGAAGAGTGTGTCCTCCAGTTCGATCGAGGAGATGTTCTCCCCGCCGGAGATGATGATGTCCTTCTTGCGGTCCTGTATCGAGACGAACCCGTCCTCGTCGACGACGGCCAGATCGCCCATGTGGTAGTACCCTTCCAACCGCTCGGAGAACGCCTCATCGGTGGCCTCGGGCTTGTTCCAGTAGCGGTCCATCACTTGATTACCGCGGACGACGATCTCGCCGATCGTCTCGCCGTCCGCGGCCACGTCCTCACCGTTCTCGTCGACGACGCGTACGTCGGTGCCGAGGTAGCCGATCCCCTGCGTCTTCTTCACGGCGAAGCGGTCGTCCGAGTCCGCCTCGAAGTGGCGCTTCGCGTCGGAGGTGGTGATCAGCGGCCCCGTCTCGGTCGCGCCGTACACGTGTTTGAGATCCCAGCCGAACTCCTCCTCGACGGTGCGGATCGTCGCCTCCGGCGGCGCCGCGCCCGCGGTGGCGACCCGCACGTCGTTGTCGCCGGCCGTCGCGCCGCCGTGTTCGGCGTGGTGGTCGCCGAGCATGTTGAGGACGGTCGGCGCCGCACAGAAGTACGACACGTCCTCGCTCCGGATCCGGTCGAACGTCTCGGCGACGTCGACCCCGCGGGTACAGACGTGGCGAGCGCCGGCCCCGGTGATCGCGTAGATGTGGCCCCAGCCGTTGACGTGGAACATCGGTAGCGTCCAGAGGTACACGTCGTCGTCCGTTATTTCCTGATGGATGGAGATGAGGTACGCGTGGAGCGTCTCGGCCCGGTGGGTCCGACACACGCCCTTCGGGTCGCCGGTGGTGCCGGAGGTGTAGTTGATCGTGATCACGTCGTCCTCGTCCATTGCCGGCCGTTCGTAGGCGTCCGGGTCCGCGTCGTCGAGCGCCGCGTCGAACGACTCCCAGTCGCCTTCGACCGCGTCGGCGTCGTTCGTGAGGAACGTCTCCGTGGGCACCTCGTCGCGGATCGCCTCGACGTTCGGGGCGTACTCGGCGTCGGCGTAGATGGCGTCGACTCCGGCGTCGGAGAGCATGTACGAGAAGTCGTCCGGCGTAAGCCGGTAGTTCAGCGGGGCGTGGATCGCCCCGACCTGCATCGCGCCGTAGGCGGCCTCCAAGTGGTAGTGCGTGTTCGGGTCCAACACCGCGACCCGGTCGCCCTTCTCGATCCCGCGCGCCTGAAGCGCGGCGGAGAAGCGGTCGGCGCGGTCGCCGAGTTCGCCGTACGTGTACCGCGTCCCGTCGACCGCGAGGACGGCCTCCTCGTCGGCGTAGTGGCGTCGCGCCCGGTCCAGAAAGTCCGTCGTCAACAGCGGCTTGTACATCGTCTATCACTATCTATGATGTGTGAAATTGTTTGCGGCCGACGCAATGGAGGGGCGGTCGCGGGATCATTTTTACGCTCGGCCGCGGACCGTCGGGAAGTGATCGACGGGTCAGTCGGATCGGTGTTCAGCGATGGATATGCGGTTCTCGCGCTGCGAGTACGGATCAGGGCCATCGCGGCGCGAGCGGAGGACGGCGAAGCCGCGAGCGAGGAGTGATCGAACGTCCCCGCGGCACCGATTCGGGGGAACGCGAACGGCGCAGACGCGTGGACGAATCGCACACCGGCGGCGGGATCAGAACCCTTAACAGTCACACGCGATTGTGCTACGATAGCGGGATGGGATAGCCAGGAGATTCCGCCGGGCTCATAACCCGGAGATCGGTAGTTCAAATCTACCTCCCGCTACTTCTGGCCGACTGCCACTCTCCTAGTACCGGGTCCATTCCGGGCCGCCGCTTCGAACCCGGAAGCGATTTCCGTCGCGCTGTCGTTCCATCGCGTATGGATTACGAATCGAGCCTCGACCGCGCGATGGAGGAGGTGCCGGACCTCGGCGGCTCCGACGAGCGGCTGTCGGTACCCGACCCCGAAACGCAGAAGGACGGGGCGTTCACGCGACTGACGAACCTCTCCGCGATCGCCGACGCGCTGAGTCGCGACCCCGAACACGTCCACTCGAAGATACAGCAGGAGCTCGGGACGGCCGGGCAGTACGAGGACGGCCGCGCGCGCTACAGCGGGAACTTCCGCGAGCGCGACTTCCAGGCCGCGATCGACTCGTACATCGAGTCGTTCGTCACCTGCTCGGAGTGCGGCCTCCCCGACACGCGACTGGAGACCGAGAACCGGACGCCGATGCTCCGCTGTGAGGCCTGCGGGGCCTTCCGCCCGGTGGCGAAGCAGAACACCTCCGACACCCAGCGGCAGGAGGACGCCGTCGAGTCGGGCAACACCTACGAGCTCGAGATCGTCGGCACCGGCCGCAAGGGCGACGGGGTCGCCGAGCGCGGCGAGTACACCATCTTCGTCCCCGGCGCGCAGGAGGGCGAGACCGTGACCGCCTACATCAAGAACGTCTCCGGCAACCTCGCCTTCGCTCGCCGCGAGAGCTGAGCCGGCGCCGAAGACGCCCGTACTTCGCGTTCCGCTACCCGACTTTTTATGCGCGCGTTCGCACATCCCTGAGCCATGGCCACGCGACTTCCCGAGTCGGCCTTCGACGACCGGCTCGCCGCCGTCCGAGACCGGCTCGCCGACACCGACGCCGACGCCGCGACGTGGGTCGGCGCGACGGCGATAGAGTACCTCACCGGCTTCCACCACATCCAGACGGAGCGGCCGGTCGTCCTCGCGGTCACCGACGACCGCGTCGAGATAACCGTTCCGAGGCTGGAGGTCGAGCGCGTCGAGCCCAACCCGCGGATCGACGCCATCCACCACTACTTCGACTATCCCGGTGGCGAGCCCGTCTCGGTCGCCGTCGAGATGCTGCGCGACCTCGGCGCCGAGACGATAGCCGCCGACGCCGACGGCCCACCGGGCGTGATGGGGTACGAGGGGCCCGCGTTTTCCGACTCGGTCGACGTCAGGGCCCAAGCGTGGGTCGACCGGATGCGCTGGGCGAAGTCCGACGCGGAGGTCGACCTGATTCGCGAGTCCGCGAAGTGGGCGAACCTCGGCCACCGCTACCTCGCCGACTTCTCCGAACCGGGCGCGCACCCGGCGACCGTCTCGCAGCGCGCGTCCACGGAGGCGTCGCGCGCTATGCTCGACGCGCTCGGCGACGCCTACAGCGTCCGCGTCCGCGGCGACGGGCCGGTCCACGCGGGCTACATCTCCGGCGAGGAGACCGCGCTCCCGCACGGGCACACCCCGAACGAGCGGCTCTCCGAGGGCGACGTGCTCGTTACGGGCGCGACCGCGAACGTCGACGGCTACCGCTCGGAGTTAGAACGGACGATGTTCGTCGGCGATTACACCGACGAACAGGAGCACTACTTCGAGCTCATGCTGGAAGCGCAGACGCTCGCGATCGACGCCTTGGGTCCCGGCGTGCCGGTCGCCGAGGTCGATCGGGTCGTCTGGGACTACCTCGAGGAACAGGGCGTGACCGACCTGGCGCAACACCACGTCGGCCACAACATCGGGCTCGGCGCCCACGAGCCGCCGTACATCGACCGCGGCTGGGACGAGCGCTACGACGGCGACGACGCCGTGATGGCGCCCGGCCACGTGTACACGATCGAGCCCGGGCTGTACACCGACGAGTACGGCTACCGACACTCCGACACGGTGGTGATCACCGAGTCGGGGACCGAGCGGCTCACGAACTTCCCGCGCGACATCGACTCGAACGTCGTCTGAGGGTCGTTCAAACGCTTTGGCCGGGGTGACCGGGCCCGCTCGAGACCGTCGGGCCGGGCGAGCCGAGACTCACTCGACCCGGTCGATCACCACTCGATGACCGGTGTCTGCGGCGTGGTTGCGGCCGTAGTCGTCCGCGTCTCCCGCGATTCCGATCAGCCGTTCGAAGGGGCACTCGCGACAGACGACGTGGTACAGTTCACCGGGAGATGGTGGTTCCATACGTTGACACACGTTCCCCGGAGACGTAGTTACGCGCTGCCTACTCGCATTGAACGCGCTGCCTACTCGCATTGAACGCGCTGTTAGTCACCGGCTACCGGCGCGACTCGAACCGGTCGAGCGCGACATCCAGCATGTCCGGACTCACCGGCTGGTACTCCTCCCGCTCGTGATCGGGCAGGTACTCCCTGACCGCGTTCCACGAGTCGCGGGCGTACCGGGCGTCGAGGAGGACGCGGACGCCTCGCTCGTCCGGTCCGCGGATGACGCGGCCGACCGCCTGCCGCGCCTTTCTGACGGCGGGCACCGTCAGGGCCGTCTCGAAGCCGGACTCGAACCGGCAGTCGTAGGCGGTGATTACCGCCCGCGTCTGCGGTCGCGCCGTGTTGATGATCGGGACGCCGCAGACGACGGCCGCCGAGAGCCGGTCCCCGCGGTAGTCGACGCCCTCCGTGAGGGTGCCGCGGAGGCTCGTCACCAGCACCTTGCCGTCGCCGGCGAAGAAGTCGTCCTTCAGCGACTCCGTCTCTCGGTCGCCGGAGGACTCGTCTAAGAGGACAGGCTTGTCGAGCCGCGCCGAGAGCGACTCCGCCATCCACGTCGCCTCTGCGTAGCTCGGGGTGCCGACGAGGACGTTCCCGTCGCGGCGCGCGACCGCGGCCGTCGCGTCGAGGTGCGCGAGCCGCGTCGGGTTCTCCTCCCCCGGCGCGCCGCGGTTCTGGTGGGTGAACTTCGGCGCGTCGACCGCGAGGCTCGCGCGGTTCTCCTCGGGGAACGAGAGGCCGTACGTCCGCTCGATGACCGGGCGGCCGCGCTCGGCCAGGTGATCGAGTCCGGTCACCTCGCGGAAGAGGTCCATCGGCTCCAGCGTCGCGCTCATGAGGACGCCGCCGCCGAACTCGGCGAGCCGGTCGCCGATCGGTTCGCTCGGAAGGCAGTTGTGGAGCGCGAGGCGGGCGTTGTACGCGCGCCGCCACGAGTCCGGCGGCTCCGTCTCGTCGAACGTGCGTTCGAGCTCGATCGCGCGGAAGAAGTCGGTGTGTCCCTGGCGATACCAAGCGTTGAGGGTGCGGCCGACCCCGGGCGCGGCGCGCTGCTTGTCCTCGTCTTCGAGCGAGTCGAGGACGCGCTTGACGACCGCGCCGACCTGCTCGGCGCGCGCCCAGACGCGCTCGCCGTACCCCTCGCCGTCGGCCCACTCGGTGATCGCGTCTTCGCCCGGCTCCTCGGGGTCGCGGAGCGGGATCTCCTCGTCGTCGAGGTCGCGCATCGACGCCCGCCAGTCGGGGCGCTCGCGGTCGAGGTGCGCGGTCACGCGGCGGTCGAGCTCGCCGCGGAGGTCGGCGTAGAACTCTCGGACCGCCTCGATCTCCTCGACGGTCACGTCCGCGTCCTCCAGCTCGCCGCGGACGAGGGCGGCGTCGTCCGACTCGGCGCCCGCGCTCTCGAACGAGAGGGGCTGAACGACGCGCGTGAGCTCGTTCTCGGCGTCGCGGAGGCTCGCGTCCGCGACGGCGTCGCTCACGAGGTCCCGGACGCGCGGTTCGAGCATGTGCGCCTCGTCGCAGACGACGAACGTCGAGTCGTCGAGGAGCGCGCCGGTGAACGTCCCCGTCGTCACCGGATCGAACGCGTGATAGTAGTTGCCGATGACGACCTCGACCTCGGGGACGAGCGCGCCCATGATCGAGTGCGGACACGAGCCGTGGCCCGCCGCGAGCCGGACGAGTTCGTCGGCGTCGACGTGGCCGAGCTCGGTCACGTCGAACGGGACTGCCTCGGCGGGCTCGCCGTCCTCCGGCAGGTCGTCGAGGAAGCCGGCGTAGAACGGGCAGAACTCCACGTCGTCGTACTCCTCCGTGTCGGGGCGATACGGCGTCGGCTCGCCGTCGACGGAGAGGTAGTCGGCGTCGGGCGCGCCCGAGTCGGCGGCGGCAGTCCCGCCGGCGGGTCCCGCCGACCCCGAGTCCATGAGTCCCACCTGCTGGCTCCGCGCCTCGCTCACGAGGTTCGCGGTCGTCGTCGCGCCGCCGTCGCCGACGAGGTTCCGGGTCCGCTCGCGGAGCCCCTCGCAGCGCTCGTACACGTTCTCGCGGTCGATCCCGCCCCGGTTCTCGCGGGCGTACGGACAGACGTCGGCCTTCCCGACGAGGGTGAGACCCGAGACGGGGTCGTAGTCGCTCGGCAGGTTCTCGTTCACCGCCCGGAGATCCGTCTCGAACTGGCGCAGCTGCTGTTTGACGCTGGTGAGGACGAAGACCCGCTCGAAGTCGGAGTCGGGGTCGCGGACGCGGTCGAGCCCGGCGGTGAGCGCGAGCATCGTCTTCCCCGTCCCGCAGGCGCCTTCGAGGGCGAGGAAGCCGCCGTCCGCGGCGGCGTCGACGGCGGCGTCGATGCCGTCGGCCTGCTCGGGGTACGGTTCGGGATGGCCGAAGAGGTCGGCCCACGGGGGCGAGTCGGTCACGGAGGCGAGTTACGCACCATGCGATTTAAACGCTTCATCGCCGGACGCGGCCCGCGGTCGTCGTCGACGCGTCGCTGCCGGAAAGCGGACGCTCGGAAGGGGCTCGGCCTCACTCCACGATGTCGTGGAGGTCGGAGAGCCGGTCGATCTCCCACGTCGGCCAGACGTTCAGTTCCCAGTCGCGGCGGTGGGGACGGCGGATAAACGCGGAGTCGATCCCGGCGTTCTCGGCGGCGCGCACGTCGGACTCGTTGTCGCCGACGAACAGGGCGTTGTCCGCGTCGAGGTCGCCGAGCGCCTGCTCGATGTAGTGGGGGTTCGGCTTGCGGAGCTGGAGCGAGTGGATCGTCGGCTCGCGACCGTACGCGGCGCCGATCCGGTCGAACCCGTCGAAGTGATCGACGAGGAAGTCGACGGTTGCCTGCTGGTTCGACGAGACGATCCCCATCTGGACGTCGAGGTCCTGGAGCTCGTCGAGGTCGTCGTACGGCGTCTTGCGTCCCTGACGGGCCTCCTGCTGTTGGGCCCGCGACACCACGTCGTCGCGCGTCCGCCAGAACGACCCCGGGTCGAGGTCGTACGTCTGACAGACGGTGCCGACGCTACCGGGGGTCGCACCGATGGTCATCTGCTCTACGTCGTCCGGATCGGGCTCCTCGACGCCGCACTCCTCGAACGCGTTCCGGGTCGCATCCCGGAGCACGTCGAAGCGCGTGCGGCCCACGAGGACACCGTCGTTGTCGAACACGACGGTATCGTACGTCATAGCCCTCATTCACGGCCGGCAGGGATAAGGGTTTCAGTGGGCGTCTCGACGACGAGAATCGGCGGGGAGCCCGTCTCGACGCCCCTCCCGCCCGCGACCGACCGATTTTACCCGGCGCCGGACCCACCGACGGGCCATGCGCGTCAGCGTCATCGGTGGGAGTACGATCGGTCCGGAGACGGCGGCGGTCGCGGAGGCCCTCGGCGAGCGGCTCGCCGAGCGGGGCCACGCCGTGGTCTGCGGGGGCCTCGGCGGCGTCATGGCGGCTGTCTGTCGCGGGGCCCGGGCGGCCGACGGCGAGACGATCGGGATCCTCCCGACCGACGACCGGAGAGACGCCAACCCCCACGTCACGACGCCGATCGCGACGGGGCTCGGTCACGCGCGTAACGCCCTCGTCGTCATGAACGGGGATGCCGCGGTCGCGGTCGACGGGGCGGGGGGCACGCTCTCCGAGATCGGGCTCGCACTCGCGCAGGGCCGTCCGGTGGCCGGAATCGACACGCACGACGTGGACGGCGTCGAGGCCGTCGACTCGCCAACGGCGGCGGTCACGTACGTCGAGCGGGCCGCGGGTGCGGACTGAAGCCGGTCAGTCGTCGAACTCGACGCCGGTCACGTCGAACCTGGCACCGCCTCGCGCCCCCTCGGAGACGGTGACCTCCCACCCGTGGGCCCTGGCGACCTCGCTGACGATGTTCAGTCCGAAGCCGGTCCCGTTCGCGCCCGTCGTGTACCCCACCTCGAACACGCGGTCGCGCGCTTCCGGCGAGATGCCCGGGCCGTCGTCCGCCACGAAGAACCCCGCCGGCAGGACCGCGCCGGCGCGCGTTGTCGTGTACATCGGGGAGATGTCGCCGATAACGACGACCACGTCGTCGCCGCCGTGTTCCACGCTGTTCCGGAACAGGTTCTCCAACAGCCGCTTCAGCCGCCCGCTGTCGGCGAGGATACGCCGGTCGGTGTCGACGGTCAGCGTGGCGTCGCCGGTCGCGACGTTCGCCCAACACTCGTCGGCGAGGGCCGCCAGTTCGACCGGATCGAGGTCTTCCGGCCGCTCGCCCTGTTCCGCGAGCGTCAACAGGTCGGAGAGCAGTTCCAGCGTCCGGTCGACCGCTGACGCCGCGTCGTCGACGTGTTCGCCGCCGCCCTCCGCTTGCGCCATCGCGAGCCGACCCTGCGCGACGTTGAGCGGGCTCCGCAGGTCGTGAGAGACGCCCTGGACGAACTCCTCGAACCGGTCGCGCTGCCGCTCCGCCTCCGCGACGGCGCGGGCGGACGCGACGGCGTTCGATATCCGGTGAACGAGGACGGGCGTCCGGTCCGAATCGGGACACGCCCTCGCGACGTCGGTGGCGCCCGCGTCGAACGCCGCGGACACGGCGGGCGCGTCGAGCGTCTGGTCGGGGCAAACCAGGATCGGAAGCTCCGGGTGCCGATCGCGGGCCGTCGAAACGAGGGAGAGGCCGGTCCGTTCCGCCGGGTCGCCGACCGTGACCAGACAATCGACGGGCGAGTCCTCGATTATCTCCGCGGCCGCGTCGGCCCCCGCGACCGGCTCGACGGCGAGGCGGTCGTCCGCGCGCTCAAGCGAGTCCTTCAGCTCCGCGGCTCGGTCGGGCGTTCCCGCGGCGAGGACGACGGTGATCGAACCGCTGGGTGTGGACATCACGGAGAACCTTACCCTCAACGCCCGTCCGCTCGGCAGATAAACGTTGTTCCGACGCGCGCCGGCAGGGCCGCTCCCATCGAATGTTGGTCTTTCGCCGCTCGGCGCTCGCCGAGCCGATCGCTCGCGAGGCCGGCCCCTTCGACGAACGCTCACCGATCGAGCGTGTCGGGCCGCGGAACGGCCTAATTAGATATAATTAAATTTTTGTCGGCGGAGCGGGAGATGTTTGCCAATGAGCGAGTACACCACGATTTCGCTGCGGAAGGAGTTCGTCGCGGACGTGGAGGAGTACATCGAAGACGAACCGTTCGGCTCCGTCAAGGAGTTCGTGAAACACGTCGTTGTTCAGGAGATGGAGTCGGACGACGGGGTCTCCGAGGCGGAGGCGAAGCAGATCGCACAGAAGCTCCGCGACCTCGGGTACATGGAATGAGCGGGAGCCACCGCGGACAGGGGGCGGTCCTCGACGGCCTCGACCGCGCCGACCTCGTCCTGCTCGCGATCCCGCTCGCGTTCTGCGCCGTGTACGCGGTCGGGTCGCTCCTCGCGCAAGGGAACGCGGTTCCCGTCGCTGGCGCGTCGCTCGCGGCCGGGGCCCTCGTGGTCGACGGGCTCTTTTTCCATCCGCCGAACGAAGCGTGACGGCGATTCCCCTCCGAGGACGGTACCCAAAAAATAGCGTCTCCTGCTTCCGTGCGCCGCCCTACCAGGTGTCGTGGAACGTGTCGAACTCGATCGAGTCGAGCGGCTTCTCCCCGATCGCGGCCTCGTACTCGCCCGGCGTCAGCATCGGCTTGTGGAACCGCGGGCCGTCGTCGGTCGTGATCCGCGGGCAGCCGGTGTTGACGAACGCGTCCATGTCGAAGTTCCGGAGGCGGTCCGGCGTCACCTCGTCCATCGTGATCAGGTAGGCGTTGTCGTTGTTGTCGACGATCTCCTGGGCCTTCTCCCAGCGGCCCTGCCCGATCTTCGTACAGAAGATGACGCCCCACTTCTCGGCGTCCATCGCCTTGTGGACCGCGGCGTAGCGCTGCTTGAGGAACTGGTCGTGTTCGGCGACCGAGACAGCGTTGTTGACCGGGTCCGCGATGACGACGCGCTTGTCCGGGTGCTCCATCGCCAGCCCGACCGGGTGGAACTTCCCGCCGCCGACGTACAGCACCTGCTCGGCGTCGATGTCCGCGGAGGCGTAGTTACAGCCGAGCACCTGCCCCTCCTTCGTGAGGCGGTCGTCGCCCCGGCGGGTGTGGACCTCGTAGCCGCGCTCCTCCAGCCAGTCCGTCATCTCCTCGAACCGGTTCATGTGCTGGGCGGTCGTGACGAGGCCCACGTCGGCGTCCTCTTCGGGGGGCGCGAGTTCCTCCTCCAGCGCGTCCTCCATGATCGGGAACGGGTCGACGTTCGAGAACAGCGGGACGTAAACGATGCTGTCGGACTCCTTCATCGGCGTGTGGCCGAAGTGAACGAACACGTCCGTCCGCCGCATCAGGTACGTGTCGAGGTCGCAGGCCCCGTAGCAGGGCTGCCCCGAGAGCATGAACGTGACGTCGTCGGGTGCGACCTCGCGGAGGTCGTCCGCGACCTTCGGACCGCGGCGCTTGAGCCCCTCGGGGAACTGTAAGCCGACCTTCGAAGCGTCGCGCTCCTCGATGGCCTCCAAGATTCGGTCGAGCTCGTAGTCCCACTCGCGGTCGTGCTTGAGGGCCATCCCCGTCTTCGTCAGGTCGCCCTCGGTGGAGCCGCTCATGTCGACCGGATTGTGCGGCAGGACGGTTAAACGGCGCGTTCGACCCCGAGTTTCGTCCCAGACGTTCGTGATCGTCGGAATCCCTCGCCCCGCGCCGGGGTCGTCACGGCGTCTCGACGCGTCGCACTCGGCGTCCAAGTCGGCCGATCCTGAGACGACGAGCGGCCCGCCGAACCGACGCGCTGCCGCGGTCGACGGACCTAACAGCCGCCCTCGCTAACCCCGCACCGATGACCGAGATTCCGCTCGAACACGTTCACGTCGCCCCCGACGAGGAGTCCGGCGGCGAGCCCGCGCCCGCCGTCTTCGTCCTCCACGGGCGCGGCGCCGACGAGGAGGACCTCCTCCCGGTCGCGGCCGAACTGCCCGACGAGCTCCACGTCGTCAGCCTTCGCGCTCCCGACCCGCTTCAGGGCGGGTACACGTGGTACGAACTGGACCTCTCGGCGGGCGGGCTGGAGTCCAGCCAACCAGACGCCGACGACTTCCGGCGGAGCCTCGACCTGATCGGTGAGAGCGTCGAGCGCGCGGTCGACGCCTACGGACTCGACGCCGACCGGATCGGGCTGCTCGGGTTCAGTCAGGGCGCGATAACGAGCCTCTCGCTCCTCTTGGAGGACCCTGACCGCTACGCGTGGGTCGTCGCCCTCCACGGGTACCTCGCGGAGTCGCACGCCGACCTCGACCCGGACGGGATCGAGGGGAAGCCGGTCTTCGTCGGCGCTGGCGCCGGCGACCGGGTGATTCCCGAGTCGCGGACGACCGCGGCCGTCGAACGGTTCGAAACTCTCGACGCCGATGTCGCGAGCGGGAGCTTCCCGGGCGGCCACGGCATCGGCCCGCAAGAGCTCGATGCCGTCGTCGAGTTCGTCGCGTCTCGGACGGCGTAGCGAACCCCGAACGTCGCCGCCGAGCCCCGGCTCCGGCAGGTTCAAACCGCTCGGCCACGATGTCAGAACATGAGCGTCGAACAGGTCTCCATCGAGGACCTCGGTCGAGAGCTCGGCGAACGCATCGCCGAAACCCCGGAGTACGAGCGCTTCGAGGAGACGAGGGCCGCGGTCCAGCGAGACGAGGAGGTACAAGCGGCGATCGACGAGTTCGAGCAGCTTCGCGCGGAGTTCATGCAGGCCCGCCAGACCGGGCAGGCGACGAACGCCGAACTTCAGCGCGTTCAGGAGGCGCAGGACGAGCTCCACTCGATGCCGGTGATGAGCGAGTACCTCGACGCACAAGACGAGCTGAACGAGACCCTCGAAGCGATCAACGAAGCCATCTCGGAGCCCCTCGCGGTCGACTTCGGCGGGGAAGCCGGCGGCTGCTGTCAGGACTGACTCGCGGACTACGCCCGTCGTTCCGGCGAGCCGAACGCCCGCACCCCCGGCGACCGGCCCGCTCCTTATGACGAATACCGACGCACCACCCCCGTGATAGCCGTCGCCGGCGGCAAGGGCGGAAGCGGAAAGACGACGACCACCCTCGGGCTCGCGCGCGCACTCTCGCGGCGCGGCGCGCGGACCATCGCGGCCGACGCCGACTGGGATCTGCCGAACCTCGCGCGGCTCGCAGCGGAGACCGCGACCGACGGCGGTCCGGCCGATCCCGATCTCCCTGGCGGTCCAGGGGACGAGACGACGGTCCGCGACGCGGTCCGCGGGACCGTTCCGGTCCGTCCCGACCGCTCCGAGCCGATCGTTCTCGCCGCCCCGGACGCGCCGCGATCGGTCGACGCGTTCGGAGCGCTCGCGGCGCTCGACGGCGCGACGCCCGACGGCGCGCCGGTGTTGCTCGACTGCCCGGCGGGCGCCTCGGCGGACGCGGCCGCGCCGCTTCGGGCCGCGGACCGCGCGCTGATCGCGACGCCGCTCCGCCGCGCCGCGCTCCGTGACGCCGCGAAGACGGCGGCGATCGCTCGCCGCCTCGACTGCCCGCCGGTCGGGGCGGTCGCCGTCGGCGAGGCGAGCGTACCGGACTCGGTTGCGACGCTGCTCGGCTGTCCCGTCCTCGGTGCGGTTCCCGACGGCGGAGCCGAGCCGCTGTCCGACCCCGCGGTCCGGAGCGCGTACGACGAACTCGCTCGGCGACTCGGCGAGACGGCGGCGGCGGACGGGTGGCAGATCGCGTGAGAATCACGGACGCGGCCGACTCCGGGGCGGCGGATTTCGGTGGCGAGACCGGTCGAGAGAGCCGCCACCGACAGACCCAAACCTCCACGGGCGGCAGCGATCGTATGGAGACGCTTCCGACCGGGGTCTCGGTGCTGGACCGACAGTTCGGCGGGGGGTTCCCGAGCGGTAGCGTCGTCGTGTTGAAGGCGAACCCCGACAGCCAGTCCGAGCTCATCTTGGACCGGTTCGCCCGCGTTCGGAGGTGCCGCTACCTCACGACCGTCCGATCGGCCGGGGCGGTGGAGGCGGCGCTCAGCCGCGACGGGGACGGGGAGACGACGGTGGAGGCCACCGACGAGGTCGGCGACCTCGACGAGGCGGCGTCGCTCACGACCGATCTCCCGGAGGAGGGAACGCTGATCGTCGACTCCGTGGAGCCGCTGGAGCGCGGCGCGTCTCCGGCGGCGTACGCCGAGTTCCTCGACGGCGTGCGCGCTCGGGTCGACGACGCCGACGGCGTCGCGCTGCTCCACGCGCTCCGCGGCGGGGAGGACCCGCAGGCGCGCCGGATCACGGAACAGGTCGCGGACATCGTGTTCGACCTCCGGACGACGGTCACCGGGACCGAGATCGCGAACCGGCTCGTCGTCGCCAAGTTCCGCGGCGGCGCCGCCTTGGAGGAGCCGCTGAAGCTGAAACTCACCGACGAGGTTGCCGTCGACACGAGCCGCGACATCGCCTGACGCGGCCGATCGCTTGATTCGGCTACGACACGACGGACGCGAGAAGTGTCAGCGCGCCGACGACGGCCGAAGCGATCGCCCAGTTTCGCGCGGTGTCGAACGCTCCGTACGGCCCGCCCTTCCGCGAGAAGAGGTACGACGCGTACACGGCGAGCGGCGCCAGCGTCGGGAGCGTCGCAACCGAGACGACGGCGGTGAAGCTCGACAACAACGCGACCGCGACGGTCGTCGCGCCCGCGACCGCGGCGACGAGCGCGTCCTCGCGTGCCCGTTCGATCTCCATACCGGTGTGGGCGCGGCGTCGGGCAAAAGCGATCCGTTCGTCGGTCGGCCTGACGCTGCGGACTGAGTCACCGGAGCGAGTGGCGGCGTAGCGCGGCCGCTCGAGGCATCAGCGTCTTGAAGAAGCGAAACTCGGCAGCGACGGGGTCCGTTACTCCTCGTCGATCTCGTCGACGATCTCGTCGGCGTCGACGTCGACGTCCTCGAGCGCCTCCTCGATGTCGACATCGCCGGCGCCGGCGCCGCCCATGCCGCCCATCATGCCGCCGAGGCCACCCATGCCGCCGCCCTCGATGACCTCCTCGATCACGACGCGGTCGAGGTCGAGGCGGTCCATGAGGTCCTGCGCGATCTGCTGTTTCTGGAACATCCACTGCTGGTTCATCTGCATCGCCTGCGTCGCGGTGACGTAGAGGATGTCCTTCTCGACCTCCTCGGTCTCGACGGTCTCCTCGCCGTCCTCGTCCTCCGTGACGGTCTCCTCCTCCTCGGTCTCCGTCTCGATGCGGACCTCGGGCGCCTCCTGGAGGTACATCCCGAGCATGCCGGCGGCCTGCTCCTCGCGGTCGTCGATGGCTTCGAGGATCTCGTACTCGTACTCGAGGTCCTCGCCGGCGAGCGGGTGGTTAAAGTCGACGCGGGCGCGGCCGCCGATGATCGTCTCGAGGTGGCCCTGCTGATTGTCGATCTGGACCTGCGCGCCGGGGTAGCGGCTGTCCTCGGGGATCTTGTCGGCCTTGACGGTCTCGACCTCGTCGGGGTCGTACTCGCCGAAGGCGTCGTCGGCCGGGACGTCGACCGTTCCCTCGTCGCCGACGGCGCCGCCGATGAACGCCTCCTCGACGGAGGGGAACACGTGGCCGGCACCGAGCGCGATGATCCGGGGCTCGAAGTCGTACTCGTCGACGTCGATCTCGGCGTCCTCGGCCGTCTCCTTGTCGGTCGTGTCGATGACGCGGTCGTCGTCGGCCGTTCGGATCGTGTACGCGACGCGGACGAAGTCGCCGTCTTCGAGTCCGTCAGCGTCAGTCTCGGTCTCGGTCTCCTCGGCCTCGGCGGCCGCGTCCGCTTGCTCCTGATCGCTCATACCTGAAGGTCACCTGTTACACCCTTAAGAAGCACGGTTCGGCCCGAAGCCCGCCGACGAGCGGGCGACAGCGGCGATTCGGCGGCCGACGCGCCGGCCTACGGGTCGCGGCGGTTCGTCGCGGAGCACGGCGGCGTCCCGCGCTCCTTATGAGCGGTCCGACCGCAGTGCCGGGCATGTACGAGGTCGAGATCAAGGTACCGGCGGACCTGGACGCGACGCGAGAGCGCCTCCGCGAGGTCGGGGCCGAGCACGTCGCCGCCAAGCGACAGCGCGACACGTACTACGACGCGCCGCACCGCGAGTTCGCCGAAACGGACGAGGCGCTCCGGATCCGGCGCGAGATGCCGCTGTCGGACGGCGAGGGGTCGGCGTCCTCCGCCGACGACCCGGCGGCGACGATCACCTACAAGGGACCCCTCCTCGACGAGGCCTCGAAGACCCGCGCCGAACACGAGACGGGCGTCGACGACGGAGAGGCGCTCGCGGCGGCCCTCTCCGGGCTCGGCTTCGAGCCGGCCGCGACGGTGGAGAAGCGGCGCGAGTTCTGGGCGTACGACGGGTTCACCGTGACGCTCGACGCCGTCACCGGGCTCGACGAGTACGTCGAGATCGAACGCGCCGTCGAGTCCGAAGGCGAGGTCGACGCGGCGCGCGAGGCAGCGATCGAGGCGCTCGACCGGCTCGGCCTCGACGCCGACGACCAGGTTCGCACCTCCTACCTCGGGCTGCTGCTCGCCGGCGAGGACGACTGAGGCAGTCAGCCGTCCCCGTCCCCCGTCGGCCGCTTCTCGGAGAGGACCGTCCGCTCGAACTCGCAGACTAAGACGTCGTCGTCGCCGTCGACGATCTTGAACGCTTCCACGCGCATGGTGACGACGCCGCGCTCGCCGTCGCTCGTCTCGCGCTTGTCGGTGACCGTCGAGCGGGCGCGGATCGTGTCGCCGTGGAACACCGGGTTCGGGTGTTCGACGCCGTCGTACGAGAGGTTCGCGACGATGGTGCCGTCGGTCGTCTCCGGGATCGACATCCCGACCGCGAGCGACATCGTGTACAGTCCGTTCACCAGTCGCTCGCCGAACTCCGTCTCCGCGGCGAAGTCGGCGTCGAGGTGGAGCGGCTGCTGGTTCATCGTCATGTCGCAGAAGCGCTGGTTGTCGGCCTCGCTTATCGTCCGCCGCGTCGCGTGGTCGATCGTCTCGCCGACTTCGAACTCCTCGTAGTACAGTCCGAGCATGGGCCCCCGCTCGACCGGCGGCGTGAAATCGGTACCGCTCTCGGGGCGGCCGTCGGGTTTTATCTGCCCGCCCGCGCACCCCCGCACATGCCACGCCGAAGCCTGCTGTTCTCGCCCGGCGACAGCCCCGAACTCATGCGGAAGGCGCCGGGAACCGGCGCCGACGTGATCTGTTTCGACCTCGAGGACGCCGTCGCGCCCGGCCGGAAGGACGAGGCGAGGGCGGCGGTCCGCGAGGTGCTCGCGGACCCCGCCTTCGACCCGGACGCGGAGGTCTGCGTCCGACTCACCGCCGAGTCGCCCGCGGCCGACCTCGACGGAGTGATCGGTACCGACAGAGAGGGGGGCGGCGACGCGGTCACCCTCGACGCGGTGATGCTCCCGAAGGTCGAGGGCGCGGGTCGGGTCGAGCGCGTCGCCGAACTGTGCGCCGAGCGGGGCCGCGATCCCGCGGTGTTCGCGCTCGTCGAGACGGCGGCGGGCGTCCTCGCGGCGGAGGCGATCGCGGCGGCGGAGGCGACCGACGCGGTCGCGTTCGGCGCCGAAGACCTCGCCGCGGACGTGGGCGCGACCCGGACCGACGAGGGGACGGAGGTGCTGTACGCCCGCGAACACGTCGTCCTCGCCGCGAGCGCGGCCGGCGTCGACGCGCTCGACACGGTCTACACGGACTTCTCGGACGAGTCGGGGCTCCGGGAGGACGCCGCGTTCGCGCGCCGGCTCGGCTACGACGGGAAGCTGGCGATCCACCCGGCGCAGGTAGGCCCGATCACCGAGGCGTTCACCCCGGACCCGGACGACGTCGAGTGGGCCGCGGCGGTCCTCGACGCCCGCGACGAGGCGGAGGGGGAGGGACGCGCCGTCTTCCAGGTGGACGGCGAGATGATCGACGCGCCGCTGATCGCGCAGGCGGAGCGGATCCTCGACCGCGCGCCCGACGGGACCCGCTGAGTCGGATCGGTGGCCCGGCCGGCGTTCGGGTCGCGATCCGCCCGGCTGTCGCTGTGGACGGGGTCGACCCGCATCGCTCGATCGGCGTCGGCGGACATCGCTCGATCGGCGTCGATGCGCGTCGTTCGGACGGTGTCGGCACGCACAATTTCCGTACCGGTCGCCACAGTTAACCACCGCCCACCGAGACTGATCGTATGACTACGGAGGCGAATCCGTTCGAGAGCCTGCGGGAGCAGGTAGACGACGCCGCGGCGGTCGTCGACGCCGACTCGGGCGTCATCGAGCGCCTGAAGAACCCGGAACGGGTGTTGGAGACGAACCTGACGTTCGAGCGCGACGACGGCTCGCTGGAGACGGTGCGCGCGTACCGCGCGCAGTTCAACGGCGACCGGGGGCCGTACAAGGGCGGGATCCGCTATCACCCGGGCGTCACCCGCGACGAGGTGAAGGCGCTGTCGGGCTGGATGGCGTACAAGTGCGCCGTCGTCGACGTCCCGTACGGCGGCGGGAAGGGCGGCATCGCGATCGATCCGGCGGACTACTCCGAGTCCGAGCTGGAGCGACTCACGCGGGCGTTCGCGACGGAACTCCGGCCGCTGATCGGCGAGGACCGCGACATCCCCGCGCCGGATGTCAACACCGGCCAGCGGGAGATGAACTGGATCAAAGACACCTACGAGACCCTCGAAAACACCACCGCCCCCGGCGTCATCACGGGGAAGGCGCTCGACTCCGGCGGCAGCGAGGGTCGCGTCGAGGCGACCGGTCGCTCCGTCGCGCTGTCGGCCCGCGAGGCGTTCGACTGGCTCGACCGCGACGTCGCGGACGCGACCGTCGCGGTTCAGGGGTACGGCAACGCCGGGTCGATCGCAGCGGCGCTGCTCGACGACCTCGGCGCCGACGTGGTCGCGGTCTCCGACTCCGCCGGCGGGATCCGCGACCCCGAAGGGCTCGACCCCCGCGACGTGAAGGCGCACAAGGCCGAGACCGGGTCGGTGACGGGCTACCCCGGCGCCGACGGCCTCACGAACGACGAGCTGCTCACGCTCGACGTCGACTGCCTCGTCCCGGCCGCGCTGGAGAACGCGGTCGACGCCGAGCTCGCGGCGGACGTCGGCGCCGACCTGATCGTCGAGGCGGCGAACGGTCCGCTCACGCCCGACGCCGACGACGTGCTCGCCGACCGCGACGTCAACGTCGTCCCCGACATCCTCGCGAACGCGGGAGGCGTCACCGTATCGTACTTCGAGTGGGTCCAGAACCGACAGCGGTTCAGTTGGACCGAGGCGCGCGTCAACGAGGAACTGGAACGCGTGATCACGGAGGCCTTCGACACGCTGGTCGACACCTACGAGTCGAACGACGTCCGCAACCTCCGCACCGCGGCGTACGTCGTCGGTATCGGTCGGATCGTGGACGCGTACGATCAGGCCGGAAACTGGCCGTAACGGGACTCTTTCGCCGTTTCAGAGGGCGCTCTACTCCAGCGTCGCGTCGCGGACCTCGATGTGACCGCGGTCACCCTCCCAGACCGTGTCGTACGTCAGGTCGATGCGGCGGTCCATGTGCGGGCCGTCGACGACGTACGTCTCGAACTCGCCGCCCTCGCCGAGCGGGTGGACGCCGTACTCCTCGCGGAGCGCGAGCAGGTCGTCGAGCGCGTCCGCGTCGTACCGTCGTCCGAGCCATGATTCGTCGAGCCCGTACGCCGCCACTTGGATGATCCGGATCTCGAAGTCGGCGTCGAACATCGCCTCCGCGAGTTCGACCGGGTCCCGCTGCCACAGCGGGGCGAACAGGTCGATCCCGAGCCGGTCGCACATCCCCCGAATCCGGTCCGTCTGGAACTCGCTCTCGACGGCGCCGGCCGTGACGCCGGCGAGGTCGAGGTCGTCCGCGGCGGCGATCTCTCGGAGCGCCGCCTCCATCGGCTCCAACTCCGCGTCGCCCTGCGCGCCGGCGTCGTCGACGTCTGTGGCGCCGAAATCGTCCGGCGACACCTCGACGAGGTCGACGCCGACGCTCTCGGCCGCGAGTTCGGCGAGCTCGGTCGCCGGCGTGTGGTACATGTACGAGTCGCCAGCAGGGTGGACGGTCAGCAGCCGCGAGACGTCGAGCCCTTCCTCCAGCGCGCGGTACAGGGCCCACGAGGAGTCCTTGCCGCCGGAGAAGAGGCTCACCCAGTTGCTCATGAGCGGGAGAGGGAGTCGCGCGGATAAAGAGTCGGCGGTCGGACGGCGAGGGAGCCGCGAATCGCACGCCGCACGCGGGACCGGCCGCGGCGAACGCGCCGCCTCAGTCGGAGATGAACTCGTTGTCGCGCCAGTTGACGCCGCCGTCGCCCTCGCCGGCGCCCTGCGGGCTCTCGACGACCTCGATGCTGGCGGGACGGGGTTCACCTTCGACGATCCGGGTCGCCTCCAGTTCGCCGTCCTCCTCCGTGATCGCGGTGAGCGTCCCCTTCTCGGAGAGCGTCGCGATCTTGCGGAGCACGCGGAACATCGGGTACTGGAGCGCGGAGTTCTGGAGGACGGTCTCGCGGTCGCCCTTGAAGCAGGCGAACTCGACGAGCTCGGAGGGGATCTCCTCCTCCTCGTCGTCCATCCACTGGGGGCCGCCGGCGCGGGGCGGCTCCTCCTCCCAGACGCGGGTCTCCGTGACCGACGCCTTCAGCTGCGCCGTGGGCGTGTACTTGCTGATCGACTCGTCGTCGGACAGGGCCTTGATGATGAGTGTGTTGTTTCGACGCGTGATGTCGATGTCGTCGATCTCCTCCGGCAGATCGGGGTCTTCGTCGAAGTACGTCTCTACGTCTTCGAGTGGCAGTTCGAGCGTCGAATGGAGTCGGAACACGCGGCCTGTCATTGTTTGTGGAATGCGGTGGGGTCGAACCGGTGGTCACGGCGGCGGCGGCAACGGCCGCACCTACCGTAGCTACGCACCGTAGGTTTATATGGACTGCCCTTCGAGGTGTCAGGATCCGCGTGTACGTCGCGCCCGGACCGGAGGATCAACGGCGGGGGCGACGGCTCACTCGGCGCCCAGTTCCGCGGCGAGCTCGCCGCGCTCGTCGAGTTCGCCGAGCACGTCGCTGCCGCCGACAAACTCGCCGTCGACGAACGTCTGCGGAATCGTCTCCCACCCGCTGTGAGACTCCAGCGCCTCGCGGTACTGCGGCAGCGCGGGCAACACGTCGACCGTCTCGAACTCCTCGACGTGCTGGGAGATCAGCTCGACGGCGCGCTGGGAGTAGCCGCACTGGGGCATCAGACGGTTCCCCTTCATGAAGAGTACCACGTCGTTGTCGGCGAGGACCGTCTCGACTCGCTGTTCGATCTCTTCGGCGTCGGCGTCGGCTTCGGGACTGAACGTCATACGGCTCGATACGCGACGCCGAGGCAAATGGGTTCCGCACGGGCGGGCGACGTGACGGGCCGACCGCCGACCGGCTCGGCGCTTACTCCTCGCGGTCGACGCGCACCACGTCGACGAGCGAGTAGACCGGAACGCCGTCGATGTCGTCGTACCCCATCTTGTCGACGAGGACGACGCACGCGACCGGCTCGCCGCCCTGCTCGCGGATCGCGTCGATCGACTCCCGCATCGTCGTCCCGGAGGTGATGATGTCGTCGACGACGTAGCAGTCGCGGTTCCGGATCGCGGCGAAGTTCCGCGAGAAGCCGCCGCCGTGCTCGTCGATGTCGCCCTCATCCCACTGGTGTTTCGCGGGGGCGTACGTACCGAGGTCGGTGTCGAGCCGGTCGGCGACCGCGGTCGCGAGCGGCGCGCCCGCCTTCTCGATGCCGACGGTCAGGTCGACCGCCTCGCCCTGTTTGGCCAGCAGGTCCGCCATCGCGCTCGCCGCGAAGCCGAGGCGGGTCGAGTCGCGCCCGAGCGCCGACCAGTCGACGTGGATGTCGGCCGACGCCGCCGCGTCCGCGGCCGCCTCGTCCGTCTCGGCGCCGCCGCCGCGCTCGACCAGCCAGCTCGCCGTCTCGCGGGAGACGTTCAGTTCGTCCGCGATCTCTCCCTTCGAGAGCCCCCGCTCCGCGAGCTCGGCAGCGCTGTCGATGAGGTCGTCAACGTTCTTCATACGCGGCAAATTCGACCGCCGTTTTAATAGTCGTGTCGTCATCCGCGAACGCGGCCTCGAAGTCGTCGAGCCCGTGGACGCCGGTCACGAGATCATCGAGGAACCCGTCGGAGAGTCGCGAGAGCGACTCGACGGCCGACTCGAAGTGCCCGTACCCGGAGTTGACGCTGCCGACGAGCGCCTTGTTGTGGAGGACGAACTCCCGGTGGAGCCGGCCGCCGTCGATTTCGAACTCCCAGTCCCCCGGGACGCCGAGGAGCGCGCCGACGCCGTTGGGCGCGAGCGCCTCGATCGTCTCGAAGGCGTGGGGCGCGTAGCCGGTCGCCTCGAAGACGAGGTCCATCGGCTCGTACGCCTCGGGCACCTCCGGGATCGCGGTGTCGTTGGAGTTCACGTACGTCGCTCCGAGCGACTCGATGATCTCGATCGTCGGGTCGGGGCGCTCGCGCCGTCCGAGACAGTAGATCCGGTCGAACGACTCGTCGAGGGTCGCCACGGTCAGCAGGCCGAGCGACCCGTTCCCCAGCACGAGCGCCGACTCGGGCTCCCAGTGGAACGCCGACCGGCTGGCGTACGCGTGCTCGATCGCCTTCTCCGCGATCGAGACCGGTTCGACGAGGAAGCCCCAGTCGGCGAGCGCCGGGGGGATCTCGACGAGAAACTCGGCCGGGCTGGTGAAGTACTCCGCCATGAACCCGTGCGCCCCGACGATGCCCCGCTCGTGGTACTCGCCGTCCGGCGCCATGTCGGGCTCGCCGCGCGCGAAGTACTCGTTGGCGCCGTTCGGCGGGCGGCGGACCGTCGGGACGACGACATCGCCGACCTCGAACGGCGTGTCGTTCGGCTCCTCGATCACGCCGACGGCCTCGTGACCCAACACGAGGTGGTCCTCGCCCGCGGGCGCCCCGCCGTGCCCGCCAGCGATGACCTCGTGGTCGGTCCCGTCGACGCCGACCCGGAGCGTCCGAACCAGCGCCTCGCCGGGCGCGGGCTCCGGTCGCGGTCTCTCTGTCACGACCGGTTCGTCGGCTCCCTCGTAGACGGCAATCGCGTCCATACCACGACCCAAGCGGTCGGCCCTCAAAAGATTTCTTTTATTTCGAGTAAACACGTGTGGGGACTCCACCGTGGAGTTTTCACCCGGTCGGCCGTACTCGCTGGCGTGTGTACACTGACTCTGGCGTGGCGGACGTTCGGCGACGCCCCCGTCGCGCTCGCCGCCACCCGCGACGAGGCGCACGACCGCCCGAGCGAACCGCCGGCACTCCGAGAGGGCGACGGCGATAGCGGGCAGGGTGACGGCGGAGACGACGGCGAGGGGTTCGACGGCGGCGGCCGGTACGTGGCCCCGCGCGACGCCGAGGCCGGCGGTACGTGGATCGGCCTCTCCGAGGACGGTCTCGTCGTCGCCGTCACGAACCGCTGGCTCGACGCCGACCGCGAGGGCGACCGCTCCCGCGGGCTGCTCGTGCGCGACTGCCTGACGGCCGCCTCCGCGGAGGACGCGGTGCGGACCGTCGAGCGCGAACTCGACGAGCGCGCGTACGACGGCTTCAACCTCGTCCTCGCCGACGACCGCGCGGCGTTCCTCTTGGCGTACGACGGCGGCCTCGCCGTGACCCGGCTCGACCCGGGCGTCCACGTGATCGGCAACGTCGGCGGCGTGGTCAACGGGACGGAGCGGTTCGCGGTCCCCGAGCGACGCCGGGCGTTCGGCGAGGAGCGGGCCGACAGCACGAGGCGGATCGCGGCCGCGCTCGCCCCGGAGCCGGGGGAGTCGGGAGCGTCGTGGCTCGACTGCGCGAGCGCCGTCCTCGCGGACCACGAGTACGGCGCCTGCCTCCACGGCGACGGGTTCGGAACGCGCTCGTTCACCCGGATCCGGACCGGCGGCGACCCCGCCGTCGCGTACGCCGACGGACCGCCCTGCGAGACGCCGGCCGAGGCGGTGCCGCTCCCGGCCGACTTCGCGACGGGCCGGGCGTAGCGGGGCGGAGCGGAGCGTACCCCGGCCGCCGTGCGACTCGGTACCGAGACGGGCGGGACGTTTTTACCTCGGAGACGGACGTAGCGGTCATGCGGCTCCTCGTCTTCGGCGACCTCCACCTGAAGCCCGCGGCCGACGACTACGACCTCGCCGCGGTGTCGCCGCCGGCGGACGTCGACGCCGCGCTCGTCCTCGGCGACCTCACGCACCGCGCGGGCGACGACGATGCCGAGCTGGCCCGCCGGTTCATCGGGCGACTCGCGCCGGACGTGCCGGTCGTCTACGTCCCGGGGAACCACGACCCAGCGCCGATGCCGGGGGAAGTGGTCGACACCGCTCTCGGGGCCACCGCGGAGCACCTGAGCGCGCGGACGCTCGGGAACCTCACCGTGGTCGGGTGGGGCTGCGAGCGCCGGTCGCTCGCCCCGTCGCTCCCGCAGACCGACTTCGACGCGCTCGACCCGCGGACGGCCCCTCGCGAGGACCGGAGACACGCCGCCGACCGTCTCGCGGACGACCTGCTCGACGCGTGTCACCGCGTCGTCAGCGGAGCGGCGTCGACCGAGGAGGTCGCCGCGTCGCTGGGCATCGCGGACGAGGAGGCGGTCGCGTTCCACCGCGGAATGGCCGAAATCGAGACGACGTACGAGCGGCTTTCGGACCGCCTGCGGCGCCGTTCCGACGTGCTGCTCGCGACGCATGTGCCGCCGTTCGGTACCTCCTTCGATCGCCACCACGCGGTCGGTACGCGCGAGACGGACCGCGAGCACCTCCACACCGGGTCGATTGCGCTCGCCCTCGCAGTCCGAGACCACGACGTGTTCGCCGCGTTCAGCGGTCACTCGCACGCGTTCGGGTACGACCCCGGTGACGGCGACGGCGGTCGACCGCACCTGCTCAACCTCGGCTTCCGCGGCGTCGGCGTCGTGACTGTCGGCCCGGCGCGGGGAGAGTTCGCGTTCACGCGCTGGTGAGGCGGCGCTCGCGCGGGCTCGGGGCGGGCCGAGCGGAAGGCCAGTTTTAACCGATTCGGGAGGCGTGAGAGAGTATGAGCGCGTCTGAAATCGAGTCCGACCTGTCGGCGGACGAGCGCGCCGGTCTCGAACTCATCCGCGAGACCGGCGGCATCCACCAGAGCGACTTCTGGAAGGAACTCGATGTCTCGTCGCGGAAGGGGAGCCGCATCGCCGATGCGTTAGAGGAGTCGGGCCTGATCCAGCGGGAGGACACCGTCTACAACGGCCACAACACCTACTACCTGGAGCCCGCCCCGCGCGACCTCGACTTCTCGCTGCTTATGGCCGACGACATGCTCTCGCCGTTCATCGGCGAGGAAGAGGTCGACGCGCAGGCGGACGCCTTCTCGCAGTGGATGATGAACCTCGCGTACGAGGAGTACTGAGGCCGGCGGCGGGCGACTCTGCGCCGCCCCGCTTCGAATACGGTCCTGCCAGTTTCATCGACGTTCGCAGCCCACCGCCGCCCCGAGGGTTTTACTCGATCGGATCCGGATCGATCCCGTATGAACAGGGCCCTCCCGCTCGCACTCGGCGTCGGCGTCGTCCCCGCGCTCGGCGTGTACGCGCTGGTCTCGTCGGTCCCGACCGCGCTCGGAACCGCCGCCGTCTACGTCGGCGCGGCGTACTTCTACTTCGCGTTCGACATCTCGCTGCTCGCCGCCGCACCGCGGTTCGACGACCGCAGCGACAGGCTCGGGTACGGCGTCGGCCTCTTCGGACTGAGCGTCACCCCGATCCTGTTCGCGCAGTCCGCCGGCGGCGGCGACGCGACGGTGTTCGGCTTCGTGATCGCGTTCTTCGGCGCGGTCGCCTTCCTCACCCTCAGCGAACAGGCGCGCCGCCGTCGCGGCGGCGGAGAATGAGGCCGCGGCGGCGCTTGGCTGCGGTCAGAGGAACAGGACTCCGAACAGTGCGATCCCGACCGCCAGCGTCAGTATCAGCACGCTGCGGCCGATCCCGGACTTGATCTCGACGTCGCTGCCGACGCGTCGGACGGCCGCCTCCGGGTCGGTGACCGTCCGGACGGTCGCCGTCGTGAGCCCGACGACGGCGCGGTCGACGGCGGCGTAAAGCTCCGTGACGCCGACCACGAGCCCGCGGGTGCCGTAGAACACGGCGGGGTTGTACAGCGAGTCGACGTCCGGGACCCGCCCCAGCTTCGAGAGCGGCTTCTTGGTGAGCGCGAAGCCGATCAGGCCGAGGACGGCGAGGGCGACGCCTTCGATCAGGTGGTCGACGGTGTACGTCTTGTACACCTTCTCGACGACGGCCTCGCTCGTCACGTCGAACGGGAGGATCCCGAACAGTCCCACGTCGGCCGGGACGACCGCCGCGAGCGGCGAGGTGGGAACGAGGACGCCGTAAGCGACGCAGAGCACCGCCACCGCGCCCATCGCGACGCTCTGCCCCCGGTTGGCGTCCCGCACGTCGCCGTCGTAGCTCCCGTGGAAGAACGCGTAGTAGCCGAACTTGATGAACGACATGAACGTCCCGATCCCGCCGAGCAGGAGCAGCCATTCGAGCGTATGGAAGTCGCCGATCGGGAGCGGGCCCTTCGGGAAGGTGTAGTGGCTCCCGGAGATGATGATCCCCTTGCTGACGAAGCCGTTGAACCCGGGGAACCCCGCGATCGACAGCGCGGCGATCGTGAACGCGCCGGCGGTGACCGGCATGTCGCGGGCCAGCCCGCCCAGCTTCTTCAGGCTCTCCTCGCCGGTCCGGTAGACGACGACGCCGGCCGTCATGAAGAGCAGCCCCTTGTAGAGGATGTGGTTGAACACGTGGGCGAACGCGCCGGCCTGCGACAGGGCCGACCCGATGCCGACGCCGGCGATCATGTAGCCGACCTGCGACTGGATGTGGTACGAGAGCAGCCGCCGCATGTCGTTCTGGAACAGCGCGAACGTCGCCCCGAACACGGCCATCCCGCCGCCCATGTAGGCGATCGCGACGTGCCCGTCGGGGAACGCCCGGTACATCCCGTAGACGCCCGTCTTGGTCGTGAACACGCAGAGGAAGACGCTGGCGGCGATGTGCGGGCGCGGATACGTGTCGGGGAGCCACGCGTGGAGGCCGATGAACCCGACGTTGACGCCGATGCCGACGGCGGCGAGCGCGGCCGGGAGCCCTGCCACGATCCCCGCCGTCTCGGGGCCGCCCGGCACCGTGGCGAACAGGAAGGTCCCCTTCGCGACGTAGTTACCGAGTATCGCCGCCATCAGCAGCGTCCCGCCGAGGCCGTGGAGCAGCGCGTACCGGAAGCCGGCCCGGACCGCCTCGCCGCGGTAGTGCCAGACGAGCAGCGTGCTGGTGACGGCCATCAGCTCCCAGAAGAACAGCAGCGTGAGCCAGTCGCCGGCGAACACCGCGCCGAAGCTCGTCGCGACGTAGGAGAACGCGAACGCGGTCTGAGTGCTCTCGGCCTCGCTCGCGTACGAGTAGAGGACGGCGACGACGCCGATGATCCCGAATATCAGCCCCATGAGCCGCGAGAACTCGTCGACGTTGAGCAGGACGGCGTCGAAGCCGAGGAACGTGGCCTGGAGGTGCGCGCCCGCCGGGACGGTCCACGCCCAAGCCACCGCGACCCCGGACGCGGCGACGCCCAGCGCGTGCCCGACGCGGCGGGGCGTGAGGGCGATCAGCGCGGCGATGACGAGGAGGACCGGACCGGGCGGGAGGGCGGTGAGCGCGGCGGTCATCAGCCCATCACCCCCGGGAGCGAACCGACGACGGTCTCGATTATCCGGAGGAACACCGCCGTCCGCGGGACGACGCCGAGCAGGACCGAGAGGCTCGCGGCCGTCAGGATCGGCCCGAGCATGAACCACGTGCTCTCGGCGCCGCGCCAGCCACGAACGTCCCACCCGCCCGCCGGCGGGCCGCCGTGGTGGTCGTCGTGACCCTCGTGCGTCGCCGCCTCGTGGTCATCGCCGTGCGCTGCGGTCTCGTCAGCGCTCGCGTGCGTCGCGGCCTCGTGGCCGCCGTCGGCGCGGGGGCTCCCGCGGCCGCCGAGCGCCGCGGTCACGAGCGGCTTCTTGTCGTGCCCGTCCGGTGACTCGAAGTACGCCTGGTACACGATCGGCCAGAAGTACGCGATGTTGAGGACGCCGGACACCAGCAGCGCGCCGGCAAACACGAGGCCGCCGCCCTCCAGGGCGCCGATGACGATGTACCACTTGCTGACGAACCCGGCTATCAGCGGGATGCCGGCCATCCCCGCGGCTGCGACGGCGAACGCCGCCATCGTCAGCGGCATCCGGTCGCCGATGCCGGCCATGTCGCTGATGTCGTCCGTGTGGGTCTCGACGTGGATTGCGCCCGCACAGAAGAAGAGGGTGAGCTTCATGAACGCGTGCGCCGGGATGTGGAGCAGCCCGCCGACGAGCGCCTCGCCCTCCAGCAGCGCGAGCCCGAGGACGATGTACGACAGCTGGCTGATCGTCGAGTACGCCAGCCGCCGCTTGAGGTTGTCCTGCCGCAGTGCGATGACGCTCGCGGTCAGGAGCGTGATCGCGGCGACGACCGCGAGCGGCGCCGCCACGCCCAGCTCCGCCATCGTCTCCGTGCCGAACACGTCAAGCACGACGCGGGCGATGCCGAAGATGCCGCTCTTGACGACCGCGACCGCGTGGAGCAGCCCCGAGACCGGCGTCGGCGCGACCATCGCGTCGGGGAGCCACGAGTGGACCGGCATCAGCGCCGCCTTGACGCCGAACCCGCCGGCGAGGAGGCCGAACGCCACGCGCGCCAGCGTCGGGTCCGCGCCGGCGAGCGCCTCGATCCCGCCCGGCGTGAACGCCGTGGTGCCCGTCAGCACGTAGACGAGCGCGGTCCCGCCGAGCACGGCCACGCCGCCGCCGAAGGTGTACGTGAGGTACTTCCGGCCGGCCGCGCGGGCCTCGTCGGTCTCGTCGTGCGTGACCAGCGGGTACGTCGACACCGTCAGCAGCTCATAGAAGACGAACAGCGTGACGAGGTTCGCCCCGAACGCGACCCCGACGGCCGAGGCGAGGCTCGCGGCGAACGAGGCGAAGTAACGGGTCTGCGCGTGTTCGCTCAGTCCGCGCATGTACCCGATGGAGTAGAAGCTCGTGACGATCCACAGGAGGCTCGCGAGCAGCGCGAACAGGATCCCGAGGGGGTCCGCGCGGAGCACGAGCGAGATACCGTCGCCCAGCTCGCCGATCCGCGTGACGTAGGTGGTCCCCGAGAGGACGCCGGGGACCATGCTGGCGACGAGGGCGAACTTCGTCGCGGCGACGGTGAGGGTGACGCCCTCACGGACGTTCGGCCGCGATCGGAGCGAGAGGATGACGGGGATGGCCACGGCCGACACGAGCACGGCGAACAACGGTCGAAGGGAGGTGACGTCGGTCATTGGAGCATCAGCTCGAACACGGTCATGTCGATCAACTGGTCTATCACCGGGACGGCGGCCGCGAGTCCCACGGCGAGGACGGCGGCGACGACGACGGTCACGATCATGGCCGTCGAGACGCGCTCACCCCCGTCGGCGGCGACCGCCTCCGGCGCGATGGTTGCCTCGGCGAAGTAGAGCCGTTCGGCGAGCCGCGCGAAGTACGCCAGCGTCAGCAGCGTGCTCGCCAAGAGGACGGCGACCACCGGCCAGGACCCGGCGTTCACCGCGCCGAGGACGATGTACCACTTCCCCATGAACCCGACGGCCGGCGGAACGCCGACCATCGCGAGCGCCAGCAGCGTGAAGGCGCCGGTGGCGGCCGGCGCGCGACCGGCGATCCCGGCGTACCCGCCGACCGTCGTCGCGCCGGTCTTCCGCTCGATGATCCCGGTCGCGGCGAAGAGGCCGCCCTTCATCACCGCGTGCCCGACGAGGTGGACGGTCGCGCCGACGACCGCCAGCGGCGTCGCGATCGCGAATCCGGCGATCACGAGGCCGAACTGCGACACCGACGAGTACGCCAGCATGCGCTGAACGTCGGACTGCGCGACGGCGAGGGCGCTCCCGGCGACGATGCTGACGCAGGCGACGGCGACCAGCGCCTGGCGTGCGATCGGAACCGCCTCGAGGAAGTCGACCGTGAACACGGAGAACAACACCCGCGCCAGGGCGTACGCGGAGACCGTGGAGACGAGCGCCGAGATGAACGCGCTCACGCTGTCCGGCGAGTCCGCGTACGCGTCGGGTTGCCAGGTGTGGATCGGGAACAGCGCGACCTTCACTAAGAGTCCGGCGACGATCAGGCCGAACGCGGTTAAGACGAGCGTCGAGTCGTATCCCGCGGCGGCGAGTTTGTCGCTGAGGTCCGCCATGTTCAGCGTGCCAGTGGCGGCGAGCGCGTAGCCGACGCCGAGCAGGTACAGCGACGCGCCGATGGTTCCGATGATGAGGTATTTCAGGGCCGCGACGGCGGACCGGGCTCCGGGGCCGCTCGCGACCAGCCCGTACGCCGCGAGCCCGGTGATCTCGAGGAAGACGTACAGGTTGAACACGTCGCCGGTCACGGTCATCCCGGACAGGCCGGCGACGAGGAGCAGGAACTGCGAGTAGAACGAGTTCTCGTGGGGGCCCGCGTGACGTGCGTACGCGAGTACGCCGAGCGAGACCGCGCTGATGAGGGCGACGAGCAGGATCGTCAGTCCGTCGGCGACGAGTTCGATCCCGTAGGGGGCGACGAACCCGCCGACCGCGTACCGAACGACCCCGTCGGTCCAGACGGTCCACGCGAGCGCGCCGGCCATCGCGGCGTGCCCAAGGGCTGTCGCCGTCGCGACCGCCCAGCCGACGCGGTCGTAGCGGAGACTGGCCAGCGGCGGGACCGCGGCGCCGAGGATCGGCAGGACGACCAACAGGACGATCAGGTGGTCAATCATGGTAGAGTTCCTCCAGGGTGTGCTCGTCGAGCGTGCCGTACTCGGAGTAGACGCGCACGACCAGTGCGAGCGCCACCGCGGTCAGGCTCACGCCGACGACGATGGCGGTCAGGATGAGCACGTGCGGCAGCGGGCTCACGTACGGGCCGGCGCCCTCGGTGACGACCGGGGGATTGCCGCCTGCGCGGTACGCGAGCGTGATGAAGAACAGGAAGATCCCGGTCTGGAACACGTTCATCCCGATCACCTTCTTCACGAGGTTCCTGGATTCGATCACGGTGTACAGCCCGATCCCGAGCAGCAGGACGACCGCGTAGTAGTTGTAGTGGGTCGTGAGTAAGTCGAGTGTCATGAGGAGTCCCCCTCGGCGACGCCGTCGAAGCCGGCCGCGAGCAGGAAGAATAGCCCGATCGCGACAGCGGCGACGATGGCGCCGATGCCGAGTTCGACGAGTTCGATTGCGTACTTGATCGCGTGGCCGAACAGCGCCTCGAACTCCGCGTACTGGAGGAACTGTCCGCCGAGCGCCATCGCGCCGAGACCGATCCCGACGAACGCGAACACGCCCCCGGAGGCCAGCGCGGAGACGACGCGGACGTCGAGCCACTGACGGGTCGAGTCGATGCCGTACGCGAAGGCGAGCATCATCACCACGGACCCGGCGATGACGCCGCCTTGGAACCCGCCGCCGGGCGAGTCGGCCCCGTGGAACATGATGAACAGCGCGAACGTGAGGATGAACGGGGCGACCAACCGGACGGTGGTCATGATGATCGTCGACTCGACGTACAGCCCGGGCCCCTCGTCGTCGCCCGCCGCCGGGTCCGCGTCGCCGGTGCTCATGCCACCACCTCGCGGCGCAGTACTGACAGCGTGACGACGACGGCGCTGAAGACGACCACGCCCTCGCCGAGCGTGTCGAAGCCGCGGTACGCGGCGAGGACGGCCGTCACGGCGTTTTTGACCTCGGTCTGGGCGTACGCGTTCTCGAGGTAGTACTGGGTCACCTCGCCGCCGACGACCGCCGAGTTCGGGTCGCCGATGGCCGGGAGCGCGGGGACCGTCGCGCCGACGAGCAGGACGAACCCGGCGACGAGCGCCGCCGTCTGCCACCCGATCGACTCGAACAGGCGGTCGACGTCCGGCGAGGCGGTGTTCGACAGCGCCAGCAGGAACAGCACGGTCATGATGCCGGCGCCGACGGCCGCCTCCGTGAGCCCGACGTCGGGCGCCTGAAGCACGAGCCAGAGCACCGAGACGCCGAGGCTGTACGCCGCGAACGCCATCACCGCCGCCAGCGTGTCCTTCAGCAGGGCCGCGCCGACTGCGCAGCCGAGGACGAACACCAGCAGCACGGCTTCGATCAGCGAGAGCGTCATGGCTCGTCACCCTCGTCGGCGGTCCACGGTTCGATTCCCTGGTCCTGCGCCGCGCGGGCGACGGCGTGTGCTGCCGTCGGGTTCGTGATGAACATGAACAACAGGAGGAAGACGGACTTCGCCGTCGAGAGCCCCGACTGGAGCGCGAGCGCGGCGGCGGCGATCGCGAGGATCGCCCCCAACGTGTCGCTCTTCGAGGCGGCATGCGAACGGGTGTAGACGTCCGGCAGTCGGACGAGGCCGACCGCGGCGACGCCGCCGAAGAAGGCCCCGGCGAGCGCGAGGGCGACGATGCCCCACTCGGTCGGCGTCACAGCACACCCCCGCGCTCGACGTTGAACTTCGAGAACGCTATCGACAGGAGGAAGTTCAGCAGGGCGTACACGAGCGCCACGTCGAGGAACGTCGACTGCTGGAACGCCGCGGCCACGAGCGTGATGGCGATGACGGTGTTCGTCCCGGCGACGTTCACCGCGATGACGCGGTCGTGGGTCGTCGGCCCGTCGTACACCCGGTACAGCGCGACGACGGCGAAGAGGACGAAGGCCGCCGCGATGGCCAGCAGCGCGGTCTCGAACTCAACCATCTCGTCCCTCCCCGGCGTCGCCGCGTTCGCGCGGCGTCGGGATCCGGGCCGCCGCGCGGCCGTAGAAGACGAACCGAACCGCGCGCTCTAACCCGCCGTCGAAGAGGTCCGCGCGCGAGTCGGCGGTCAGCGAGTGGATGTCGAACGAGCGCTCGGAGACGTTGACGGTCAAGGTTCCGGGCGTGAGGGTGATGCTGTTCGCGAGCGTCGTCACCGCGCCGTCGCCCCAGACCGCGGCGCGGAGCTGAACGACCTCCGGGTCGATCGGCATGTCGGGGTGGAGGACGACGTACGCGACCTGAAGGTTCGCGACCGCGATCTCCTTGACCAGGTACGGGGCGTACACCAGCAGTCGGGCCAGCCGGCGGAGCGTCACCCCGAGCGGCGCGGAGCGGTTCGCCACGACCGGCGCGAGGACGAGGGAGACGATCGACGCCGTCACGAAGCCGGTGAAGAAGTCGAGCGGCTTCCAGGCGCTCAGCGACATGTAAAACAGGTACGAGACGACGAAGACGGAGAGGTACTTCGACAGCGACGCCGCGCGGGCGAGCACCGCCCCCTCGGTCGGTCGGTCGACCGGCGCCGTCTCGACCGGCACGTCGCCGCGGGCCAGCTCCACCGACATCGGCTGGAGCATCGACGCGGTGCCGCCGGGCTTGTACTCCGGGTCGACGACGATCCGGTCGATACCCGCCGCGGCCGCGTACTCGAGGAGCGCGTCGGCGTAGTCGCCCGGGCTGAACAGGTACCGGTCGGTTCCGACGGTGTCGGTGACGACGGTGAGCCACCCGGGGGCATCGGCCGCATCGGCGGGCGCTTCGCCGTCGGCGTCCGCCTCGGACTCGCCCGCCGCGTCCGCCTCTCGGTCCTCCCGAGCGACGACCGTCCTCTCGGCCGTCTCCTCCTCGACCCAGAGGGCGACGCGTTCCAACTGTTCGCGGGCTGTGCCGAGCTCCGTCGGGGCGTCGGGGCTGACAGCCTGCGTCCGAGCCGCGAGGACCAAGTGAATCTCGACCGGCGCCGGGGCCGTCTCGGTCGCCAAGTCGACGACGTACGAGACAGTGTCTCGGAGGCTGTCCGAGTCGCCGACGGGAACGAGTATTCGGCGGGCGTCTGTGTCTGACATGTGTGAACTGTCTCTCACGTCTTCGTGCGAAAAACGCGAGACTATCCAGTGTGGCAAAACAATGGCAAAGTCAAAACTATTTCGTTATCCCACGGTTTCGCTCTCGGATCGCCCGAGGACGCCGGCGAGTTCGTCGGCGACACGGGCGCCGAGCCCGTCCTTATCACCGACGAACTCGCGGGTGTCCCCTCGGCCGACGAGCAGCGCCCGCGTCGCCTCCTCGCCCATCACGCTCGCGTCGTTGGCGACCACGAACGAGAGCCCCACGCGGTCGCGGATGCGCTCCGCTTCCGCCACCATCGCCGCGTCGTCGCCCGACGTCTCGGCCTTGAAGCCGACGATCGGGAGGTCGGGATACGCCTCGCGCACCGAGTCGATGAGCTTCGGCGTCGGCCTGAGATCGACCGACAGCGGCGATCCGGACCGGATCTTCTCGTCGACGGCGTCGGCGGTGAAATCCGAGATGGCGGCCGCGGACACCAGCGCGTCCGCGGTCGCGGCGGTCCGCCGACAGGCGTCCATCATCTCGTCGGCGGTCTCGACGGCGACCACGTCGGCGTAGGGGACCTCGGGGCCGTCCTGAACGAGCGTCACGCGCGCACCGCGGACGTAGCACGCCCGCGCCAGGGCGCGGCCCGTTTTCCCCGACGCGCGGTTCGTCAGGATGCGGATCGGGTCGATCCGCTCCTTCGTCGCGCCCGCGGTGACGACGATATGCGCGTCCGAGAGGGTCTGGGGCGTCGTCGCGCGGGCGACCTCCGTGACGATGTCTTCCTCGGCGGCGATCTTCGCTTTCCCCTCCTCGATACGCGGGTCCGCGAAGCGGATCCCCCACGACTCCAAGCGGTCGAGGGCGTCGAGGACGCCCGGGTGGTCGTACATCGGCTCGTGCATCGCCGGGGCCATCACGACCGGTACGTCCGCGCCGAGCGCGGTCGTCGCACAGGTCGTCACGGGCGTGTCGTCGACGGCCGCGGCGATCTTCCCCGCGGTGTTGGCGGTCGCGGGCGCGAGCAGGAGCACGTCGGCCCACCCCTCCCGGCCGCATAACTCGACGTGTTCGACGCTGCCGGTGATCTCCGTGACGACCGGCTCGTCGGTCGCGAAGTCGACCGCCCACGGGTGGACGATGTTCGTCGCCGCCGGGGACATGACGGCGCGGACGCTCGCGCCGTGGCGGCGCAGTTCGTGCGCGAGTTCGACGACCTTCACCGCCGCGATGCTCCCCGAGACGCCGAGCGCGACGTTGACCCCGTCCAGCATTACCGAGACCGTTCCCCCCGCGACGGCTTATAAGATGCCGTTGCGGAGCGACCCGAGTGACCGATCGCGACGTGGTGTCCCGAGATTCATTCATAAACATGCGGTGCGGTGGCGCGTGCCTGCGAGCGGCCGCCCCCGGCGGCCGCGAGACAGGACGCGCGAGGGAGTCCGTGGTCCGGAGCGAAGCGGAGGACCACCGACAGGGCGAGAGCCCCGCTCTCGCTTACAACCGGACGTCGTCCGGTGACGAGGCTGGGGAGGCGTGAGGCGCGGTTGCTGTGCGGGCGGGGCTTTGGAGGAGTCCGCCACTGATCCGCGGTTAGCCATCTATAAATGAGCGAGTGAGCCTTCGGGAACGATCGCCTCGTGAGTGGACCCGAATTACTCTACATCGGTGTTGTAATACCCGAACAGGAAAACGACAAACCCGAATATCAGCCAGAATAGCAGGCTCGGATTCAAGAAAACGTCCGGTGAAAATTCCTCGGAGGATATAATCGTATACCAAATGGGGACGCTAATAACCAGACCGAGACTTCCGAGAAGCATAATTCTGACGTGCCCGTTCATTGTGTCAAATTCGGTTTCCGACTGCCAGTAATCCGATCTCGGGATAAACGAGCGGATCTGCGAGCGTCCTGAACTACGGGGATTAACCGCCCGCCATTTAAACCCCGAACGTCGCGCGCAGCATGTCCCGCGTCCCGGGGCCCAGTCCGACGGCCAGCACGGTAATCAACAACAGCAGCGTGTAGCGCGGCGACTCCGCCTTCATCTCGCCGTTGAACACCCAGACGACGAACGTCGCGGCCGCCAGCTTCACGAGGAGGAACGGCCACGCGTCGCCGGTGACGGCGAGGATCGAGTCGGGGAGCAGCCGCCCGGTCCAGTCGACGATGAGCGCGTTGACGACGTGTTTCGGGACGAGGTTCGCAGTGCCGGTCAGTGCGGGCATCCAGTTGAGCCCGATTACGTTCGCGACGCCGTCGACCGCGTGCCCCCAGATGATCACGACCCCCGCCGCGCCGGTCCCCTGTCGGATCGTCGGAATCTGGCGCGTCGCGAGCGCCCACGTGCCCGCGGTCGCGGCGGTCGCGACGGCGAGGGTCGGGACGAGCACCTGCGGGTAGAACGTGACGTAGCCGGTCGTGGCCGCGAGGTACGCGAGGTAGCCGACCGCGAGCGCGAGCCCCGCGGCGCCCGACCCGAACAGCGGGCGCGCGTAGTCGTCGACGGCGCCGCGCCGTTCGAGCCCGTACGCCGCGAGGACGCACGCCAGCGTGAACAGGAACACGGTGAAGTAGATGAACGGGCTGATCAACACCGCGCTCGCCGGGAACGGGATCAGCGGCTCGGCGCCGGCAGCGGTCGCCGCGACCCCCGCGTCCTCGACCGTCCGCATCGCCCCGCCGAACAGCATGAACGGGAACAGCGCGTAGAAGAACCGGAGCTCCGTCGCGATGTCGAGCCGGCGGAGGAGGAAGACGACGCCGACCAGCATCGCCAACAGGATCACGACGTAGCTCACCGTCGAGAGGGTGGTGTACCCCGGAGCGGCGACGACCTCGCCGGCGCTCCGCGCCGACTGGCACGCCGCGCTGCTGCCGAGCAGCTCCGTGGTGCCGCCCGCCTCGCGGACGGCGCACTGCGCGCCCTCGCCGTCCGCGACCACCGGTCCCCAGAAGTAGCGCCAGAGGAACCGGTCGTAGACGACGCGCGGGAAGACGACCGACCCGATCGTCAAAAGCGCCGTGACCCCCCCGACGACTGCCGCCCACGCGCGCTCCGGGGACAGGTCGAGCCCGTCCGCGACAGCTGTGCTCATGGTCACCGTTCGGAGAGGTCCCGAGTTGAGCGTTCCGGTCCCGGACGGCCGGAGGCCGGCGCGAACGGGCGACCGGTGGCCGACACGACCGAGCGGTCCCGACGACTGTCCACGCCCCGGGTCGAGTTATAACGGCGGTCCGGGCTGTTCGTAGTCGGTGCCGAGGATCACCATCGTCTGCGAGCGCGAGAATCCCTCGGTCTCCGCGATCCGTTCGAACATCAGCTCCCGGAGCCGGTCGGTGTCGGCCGCGACGACGCGGAGGATGACGTCCCACTCGCCGGTGGTGAGGTGTATCTCGCGCACGCCGTCGATTCCCCGGAGCCGTTCGAGCGCGTCCTCCTCGCGGCCCTGTTCGACTCGCAGGCCGACGAAGGCGCCGACGCCGTGACCGACCGCCTTCGGGTCGATGTCGGCGTGATACCCGCGGATGACGCCCGCCTCTTCGAGGCGGCTGACCCGGTCGTGGACGGTGGCGCTGGACATGTCGATCCGGCGTGCGACCTCCGAGAACGGGGTCCGCGCGTCCTCCTGGAGGATCCGCAGGATCGCCCGGTCCGTCTCGTCGAGTTCCATACTCCCGCTAGGAGCGGCGGAGGCTTTTGCCTTCCGGCGAGGGTTGTGCCCGGACTACGCCCCGTCCCCGTCGGCGAACGACCCCTCGCGGATCGCCGCCTCGGCGGCGTCGAGGGCCGCATCCGCGTCGAACTCGTCGGCGATCCGCTCCAGTTCGGCTGGCGTCGCGTCCGCGAGGTCGCGCGCGTGAGCGGCGACGTTCGGCACCGCGCGCAGCAGGTTGTCGATTATCGGCACGTCGGCGGTCTGCGGCGAGCGGCTTCCCGGATTGAGATCGATCACGATCTCCGTCTTTCCCATCGCGTCGAGCGCGGCGGCGCGGTCGCCGTCCTCCAGCGGGACCACGACGGCGTCGGCCGCCTCGATCCCGTCGGCGTCGACGACGCCGCGGGCGTGGTCGAGCCCGGGGATCTCGCCGTCGCCGGCGAGCCCCTTCACCTCGTCGGCGTCGTGCTCCCGGAGGTGGTCAGCGATCCGCCGGACGCGCTCGTCGGTGTGGTTGAACAGGTTCACCTCCAAGTCCGCGTCGACCGCCTCCGCGAGGTCGACCGTCTCCGCCGGCGCGAGCGCCGCGACGTTCCCGTTCACCGAGATCACGGGCCGCTCCGCGAGCAGGAGCGTCGCGGCAGCGGCGCGCGCGGCCGCGTCGGCGCTCGGGAGCGTGCGCTCGCCGAGGAGGTAGTCGAACGCCTCGCCGCGCCCCTGCGCGATCAGCCCCTGCTTCGAGGTGATCCCTTGCTCGACGCCCGCCTCGATCCGGTGGCGCGTCACGAGCGACGCGTACCGCGGGTGGTCCTCGGGGATCTCCGTCTCCGTCATACGCGAGCGAGGCGACGCGCCGATTAAAGTGGACCGTTCGCGGCCGTCGCGTGCGGTCGGCGCGTCCACACGCACAACTGTTAACATAAACCACGGCGTAGCTCGGGACGGGATGGACCGCACTGGCAAGTACACTGTCGTCGACGCGTGCAACGACCACGGGGCGATCACGCTCCGCGAGTACCCGCGCAACGGGACGCTGTACGTCGTCGAGTACGACGACCCCGACGTGGAGGCCGAGCTGTCCGCGCTCGACGCCGGCTCGGTCGTCGAACTCGACCTCAGGCGGGCGGGCCGCCGGGGCAACGCGTGGTGCGCGGAGTCCGCGCGACCGGTCGAGACGGCGTAGCGAGCGACCGGTCGGGACGGCGCAGCGCAGTCGGTCCGACTCCCTCGGTTTTTCGCGTCAGGCGACGCCGATCCGCTCGCGGTACGTGCCGTGTTCCTCCTCGAACACCGCCATTATCTCGCCCATCGTCGCGTACGCCTTCACCGCCGCGACGATCTCGGGCATGGCGTTCTCCCCGGCCTCGACGGCGTCTCGGAGGTCGTCGAGCGCGCTCTCGACCGCGTCGTCGTCGCGTTCGGCCTTCACCGATTCGAGCCGATCGAGCTGTCGCTCGCGGGTTGTCTCGTCGACCTTCAGCAGGTCCGGCCGCGTGTCCTCGTCGATCTCGTAGGCGTTGACGCCGACGACCGTCTCGTCGCCCTCGTCGACGCGCTCCTGGTACTCGTAGGCCGACTCCTGGATCTCGCGGTGGAAGTACCCCTGCTCGATCCCCCGGAGGACGCCGTCGCGTACGGAGCCGTCGCCCATCTCTTTGATCTCCTCGATGTACTCCATCGCTGCCGCCTCCGTCTCGTCGGTGAGCGACTCGACCGCGAACGAGCCCCCGAGCGGGTCGACGATGTCGGCCGCGCCGGACTCCTCGGCGATGATCTGCTGGGTCCGGAGCGCGACGCGGACCGCCTGCTCGGAGGGGAGCGCGAGCGCCTCGTCGAACGAGTTGGTGTGGAGGCTCTGCGTGCCGCCCAGCACGCCCGCGAGCGCCTGGATCGTGACGCGCGCGACGTTGTTGAGCGGCTGTTGGGCCGTCAGCGACTGCCCGGCGGTCTGGGTGTGGAACTTCAGCTGTTTCGACGCCTCGGCCTCGGCGCCGTACCACTCATCCATCACCGTCGCGTAGATCCGGCGCGCCGCGCGGAACTTCGCGACCTCCTCGAAGAGGGAGTTGTGCGAGTTGAAGAAGAAGGAGAGCTGAGGGGCGAACTCGTCGACGTCGAGCCCGCGGTCGAGGCACGCCTCGACGTAGGCGAAGCCGTCGGCGAGGGTGAAGGCGAGCTCCTGGACCGCGGTCGACCCCGCCTCGCGGATGTGGTACCCCGACACCGAGATGGGTTTGAACTTCGGCGTCTCCGCGACGGCGAACTCGATCGTGTCCGTCACCAGCTCGAGCGACGGCGCCGGCGGGACCACCCACTCCTTCTGCGCGATGAACTCCTTGAGCATGTCGTTCTGGAGGGTCCCCCGGAGCTTCTCGCGCGGGACTCCGCGCTGGTCGGCGAGCGCGACGTACATCGCGTAGATCACCGGGGCGCTCGGGTTGATAGTAAACGAGGTGGACACCTCCGCGAGGTCGATGCCGTCGAACAGCACCTCCATGTCGCGGAGCGTGTCGACCGCGACGCCCTCCTTGCCCACCTCGCCGAGCGACATCTTGTCGTCGGAGTCGATCCCCATCAGCGAGGGCATGTCGAACGCGGTCGAGAGCCCGGTCTGCCCCTCGTCTATCAGGTAGTGGAACCGCTCGTTCGTCTCCTCCGCGGTGCCGAACCCCGCGAACTGCCGCATCGTCCACGTGCGCCCGCGGTACATCGTCGGGTAGACCCCGCGGGTGTACGGCGGCTCGCCCGGGAAGCCGAGGTCCTCCTCGTAGTCGAGGTCGGCGACGTCGTCGGGCGTGTAGATGCGGTCGACCTCGCGGTTCGACACGGTCGCGAACCGCTCGCTCCGCTCCCCGTGGCGGTCGAGCGTCGGGTCGAGCGTTTCCGCCTCCCACGACGCCTTCGCCTCGCGGATCTGGGAGAGCTCCTCGTCGTCGTACATACCGCCCGTTACCCGCCGGTCGCGTATAAATATTCATTATATTTTGGAAGGACCCGGCGCCCTCCCGACCCCCCACGGATCCATTATATGGGACCGAGTCGAAGTGCCGGCTATGACAGATGCCGCCGAGCGCCCGACGCCGCCCGAAGGACTCCCGCCGAAGCTCGTTGCGGAGCTGCGCGAGTGTACGCCGGGAGAGCTCCGGAAGGCCATCGTCCACGCGCAGGAACTGCTCCACTTCCACGGGGAGGCGGAACTCCCGATCGACCCGGAGGACAACGACGACATCCTCCGCGTCACCGAGCACGACGGCTACACCGAGGTGGTGAAGCAGTTCCGCTGCGCCGACGGCTGCGACGACTGCCCACACGGGCCCTACCTCTACCACGTCACGGAGGAGCCGCATCCGGACGGGACCAGCAAGGTACACTGGTCGTTCATGGGGACGGTTCACGAGCGAGAGGTGTGAGCGAGACGAGCTACGACGTCGAGAGAGAGTCGGCCGTCAGGGGTTCAGCCCCCAGATCCCGGCCCGGACGAACACCAGCACCGGGATAATCTCCAACCGGCCGATCCACATGTTCAGGACGAACATCCCCTCGGCGGCCGGCGACATCGAGGGCCCCGTGATCCCCGTCGAGAGGCCGACGTTCCCCTGCGCGCTCGCGACCTCGAACAGCGCGTCGGCGTAGCCGAACTCCGGCCCGGCGACGTTGACGAGGACGAGGCTGCCGGCGACGAGCGCGAGGAGCCACAGCAGGGTGACGATGGCCGCCTCGCCGAACTCGCGCTCCATCGCCTCGCGGTCCAGCGTTCGGTCGCCCAGCCGCGCGGTGACGACCGCGTTCTTCGGGAGGAACACGCGTGAGAACTGCCAGACGATGCCCCGGGCGACCGTGTACCCGCGGACGATCTTGATACCGCCGACGGTCGACCCCGCCGCGCCGCCGAGCGTCATCGCGCCGACGACCAACACCTTCGCGCCGGCGACCCAGCGGCCGATCGGTGCGGACTGGAAGCCGGTACACGTGAGCGCGCTGATCCACTGGAACGTCGAGTCCCGAACGGCGTCGAGCTGCGCCCAGTCGAGGGGAGACGCGGAGAGCGGGAAGAACGATCCCGTCGAGAACGCGCTCGACGCTATCTCGGCGGACGCGACGTTCTGTACCGAGAGCACGACGACGCCCGCGCCCAGCAGCGTGAACAGCCACCTCGTCTGGAGGTCTGCGGCCAGTTCGCGCACGTTCCGGTCGCTGAGCACGACGTAGTGGACCGGGAACGCGATCGCGCCGAGCACCATGATCGGCAGCAGCGTCGCCTCAACTAGCGGGGAGCCGTACGTCGCGATCGAGTTGTCCGTGACGGAGAACCCGCCGGTCGTGAGCCCGGTCATCGCGTGGTTGAGCGCCTGCCACGCCGTCTCGCCGAGCGAGAGCGACTCGGCGTACGCGCTCTCGCTCGCCCGGATCGCGACGAACAGCGCCGCGAAGGCCAACAGCGTGTACGCCACCACGAGCTTCCAGACCGTCCGGACCGTCGAGACGACGCTCGGGTGGATCTTCCGCTCGCGCGCCTCGCTGCGGTAGAGGGCGTAGCTCCCGCTGCCGGGACGCGAGAGAATCGAGACCGTGAGGACGATGACGCCCACCCCGCCGACCCACTGGATGAACGAGCGCCACCACTGCACCGCCCGCGGCAGCGACGGCTCGTGGACGGCCATCGTCAGCCCGCTCCCGGTCCACCCGCTCATGCTCTCGAAGAAGGCGTGGAGCGGGTCGCGGAAGTACGCGAGACTGGAGAGGGTCGTCGTCCCGCCGACCCCGATCGGCTCCCACGAGGCGGTGTCCGCGGCCGCCGGAACGAACGCGTCCATCGCGGCCGCTGGCGTCGTCCACGCTGTGAGGAACAGCGGCAGGCCGCCGAAGAGGGCGACCATGAGCCAGCCGCCGGCCGCGATCACCATCCCGTGTTTCATTTTCGGCTCCGGGGCGTCGGCGAACCGCCTGTTCGCGGCGCCGCCGACGAGCGCCGTCACCCCGCCCGCGAGGAGGAAGCCGAGCGCCGCGTGGAGCTCTCCGAACCCGAGCGCGACGACCACCGTGACGGTCATCAGCCCGGCCTCCATCAAGAGGAGCGAGCCGATGTCCCGGGCGATGACGCCGAGATCGGTTGGGAATCGGTTGCCGTTCCGGTCGGGCATCTCAGTCGCGATCCTCCGCGTGCCCGAACACGTCGGTCACCTCGGCGGTCGCGCCGACGCCGGAGTACACGGTGAGCATGTCGCCTTCGTGAATGCGGGTCTCCCCGCGCGGCGTTATCGGGGCCTCCGATCTGTCGCGCTCGACGGCGACGATCAGCGTCTGGCCGCCGATGAGGTCCGCCTCGTCCGCCTCGCGGAGCGTCTTCCCGGCGATCGGGGCGTCTCCTCCCACGGTGATCTCGAACACCTCCGCCTCCTCGCCGATGTGCATGAAGTCGACGACCGACGGCCGGCTCACCGCCCGGTAGAGGTACTCCGCGATCAGGCTCTGTGGGTTCTGCATCGTGTTGACGCCGATCTGCTCGAACACGCTCATGTGCTCGGGGTTGTGGACGACCGAGACGATGTTCGGGACCGACAGCTCCTGGGCCAGCAGACAGACCATGATGTTCGTCGCGTCCTGATCCGTCGTCGATATGAGCGCGTCGGCCCGTTCGGCCCCGGCGTCTTGGAGGGTCTCCTTCGAGGTCGCGTCGTCGTTAAGGACGAGGCAGTCGTACTGCCGCGACGCCCGCTCCGCCCGTTCCTCGTCACGCTCGATGACGACGACCTCGTTGCCGCTGTCGGTCGCGAGGTCGACGAGCGGGGTCCCGATGTCGCCCGCGCCCACGACGATCACGTACATACGACACGTGTTCAAAAAGGATCGACGAAAACCTACCGTTCCCCGACACAACGGAGCGATCGGACGCCGCGCCACGAGCGGTCGCGGCGGACCGGGAGGCGGCCGACTCAGTCGGCCGCTCCCCCGCGCGGAAGCGCGACCACGGGCACGTGCGACTCAGTCACGAGTTCGAGCGAGACATCGCCCGAGAGGAACCGGAACAGGCGGTTGCCGCCGCGAGAGCGATAGCCGATCGCGCTCGCGTCGACCTCGTCGACGGCGTCGAAGATCGCACCGGCGATGTCGCGAGCGTACGCGGTGTGGTCGCCGGCGTCCGGGAACACGCGCCGGACCGCGGCGTACGACTCCTCGGCGAGTTCCTCCGACTGCTCGACGGGCGTCTTGTCCGGGACGCCCTCGCCCTTCTCGACCACGTGGAGCGCGGTCACGCGCTCCGGGTCGTACGGTTCGAGCGCCCGCGCCGTCGCCAGCGCGTCCTCCTCGTTCGCGACCGGGAGGAGGACGTGGCCGAGGAGATTCTGCCCGTCGGGATCGGCTGTACTCGTCATACGAACACCGATACTCCGGTCGGTTAAGAAGATACGCACTCCGAACCTCGGTTGGCCCGATAGCAGGCACCTCGCTAGGGACGTATCGGGACCCATTCGGGTCCGAGACGGTCCTCACCGACCGTCCACGGCCGAGATGAACACGGCCAGCACCGGGACGATCTCCAGCCGACCGACCCACATCAGGAAGATCATCAGCAGCTTCGACGTGTCCGGGAAGAACAGGTAGCTTCCGAACGGCCCGAGGCGACCGAACCCGGGGCCGATGTTTCCGATCGTCGCGAGCGACGCGCTCGTCGACTCCAACATCGTCAGCTGGACGCCGATCCGGCTCGCGTCGAGGGACAGGAACACCGCCGAGACGCCGAACAGGACGAGGTACAGGATGGTGAACGCCATGATGCCGCGGATCGCGTCCTCGTCGACGACGTTCCCGCTGAGGCGGACCGGCCGGACGACGTCGGGGTGGGCGGAGGTGAACAGCTCGCGCCGGATCGCCTTCCCGACGATCAGCCACCGTACGATCTTGACGCCGCCGCCGGTCGAGCCGGCGGAACCGCCGATGAACATCGCGAACATGAGGAGAATCTGTGCGTCGGCGTTCCACTGCGCGAAGTCGGCGGTGGCGTACCCCGTCGAGTTCAGCAGCGACGCGATCTGGAACGCCGCCTGCCGGAGCGAGTTCTCGGCGACCCCCTGGGTCGCCCCGCCGAGCTCGATCGGCGGCGCCGCGCCGCGGAACAGCAACACCGCGAGCACGGCGGTCACGACCGCGACGGCCCCGGCGTACGCGCGGAACTCCGCGTTCTTCACCATCGTCTCGACCTCGCCGCGTAGCACGTGCCAGAACAGCGCGAAGTTGACGCCGGCGACGAGCATGAAGGGGATGACGACCCACTGGACGACGGCCGAGAACGCCGCGACGCTGTCGGCCTTCGGGGAGAACCCGCCCGTCGGGAGGGTCGTAAACCCGTGCGCGATCGCGTTGAACAGGTTCATTTTCGGCGCCATCCCGGCGAGGTGGAGCCCGTACAGGATCGCGATGTACACCACGGTGAACCCGAAGTAGATGAGCCAGAGCGCCCGCGCGGTCTCGGCTATCTTCGGGGTGAGCTTCTGTAGCTCCGGCCCGGGCGCCTCCGACTCCATCAGTTGGGCGCCGTTGACGGCGACCTCGGGGAGGATCGCGATCATCAGGACGATGATCCCCATCCCGCCGAGCCACTGCGTCAGCTGCCGCCACATCAGCACGGCGTGCGAGTGCCGGTCGGTGCTGATCTCACCGAGGACGGTCGCACCGGTCGTGGTGAACCCGCTCATCGACTCGAACAGCGCGTTGGCGATCGACTCCGTGAACGCGCCGACGGACCCGGTCTGGAGACCGATCGTCGACGCGGTCCCGTAGCCGGCTATCAGGTACGGGATAGTGCCGATGACCGCCGCCGCGATCCACGCGAGCGAGACGAACAGCAGCGCCTCGCGGGGACCGAGATCCGGGTCGGGGTCGACTCGCTCGACCGCGAAGCCGAGCCCCGCGACGATCGCCATGGAGACCAGAAAGACCCAGATGTCTTCGCCGTACGCGAGCGCCACCACCAGAGGAACAAGCAGCGTGACGGCGAGGTACTTGATGCCGACGCCGAGAAGCCCGACACTCGCCTTCCAGTTGACGCCCCAAGACATGATACTCGAACGGTATGGCGGTCGCCCGTTCGCTGTATTAAACTGTCGAAGGGGGGACGACGGGAGAGCCGCCTTGACTCAGGAGGTCCAGAACGCCTTCGTGAACAACACGAGGACCGGGATGATCTCGATCCGGCCGATCCACATCAGGACGATCATCACGGCCCGCGTACTCAGCGGGAACGTCGCGAACGTCCCGTACGGGCCCGCGTCGCCGAACGCCGGGCCGATATTGAGGAACGTGGTCGCCGCGGCCCCGAGCGCCTCGAACTCGGTCACGCGCAGGTTCGCCCGCTCGGCGTCGACGACGATGACCACGGCGAGCAGGAAGAAGATCACGATGCTCAAGAGGAGGTACGCGTAGATGTCGCGGATCGCGCCCTCGTCGACCGGCTCCCCCGATATCCGGACCGGGCGAACGGACTCCGGGTGGATCGCGGTGAAGAGGTCCCGGCGGAACGACTTCAGCGCGACCAGCCACCGCAGCGACTTGATCGAGCAGGTGGTCGACCCGACCATCCCGCCGACGAACATCCCCATGAACAGCATGTGCTTCGCAGCGGGCGCCCACAGCACGTAGTCGGTGCTGGCGTACCCGGTCGTCGTCACGATGGACGCGACGTTGAACACTGCGTGGCGGATCGTCGCCTCGGCGCCGAAGGTGACGCTCGGATCGAGGAACAGCGCGCCCCCGACGATCGACGCGAACGTCGCCATCGCGCCGAGGTAGAAGTGAAACTCCTCGTTTCGCAGCAGGCGCATCGGCTCGCCGTTGATGGCGAAGTAGATGAGGACGAAACTGGTCGAGCCGATCACCATGAACGGGACGACCGCCCACTGGATCAGCGGGTGGAACGCGCCGACCGAGAGCGGCTCCGGCGAGAAGCCGGCGGTCGCGACGGACGTGAACGCGTGCGCGACCGCGTTGTACAGGTCCATCCGCGGGTCGACGGCGAGCCCGAGCAGGAAGTACACCGCGATCGCGAGGCCGGTGAGCCCGAAGTAGATCCCCCAGATAAGCTGTGCGGTCCGCGATATCTTCGGCGTGAGCTTGTTGACGTCTTGCGTCTGTGACTCCGACTCCATCAGCTGTGCCCCGCCGACGCCGATCTCGGAGAGCACCGCGGTCGCCAGGATCAGGATTCCGAGGCCGCCGAGCCATTGGATCACCTGCCGCCACATCATGACGGACCGCGAGTGGAGCGAGAAGTCGCGCAGCACCGTCGCGCCCGTCGTGGTGAGTCCGCTCATCGACTCGAACAGCGCGTTCACCGGGTGCGCGACCGTGCCGACGCCCGCGACGACGAAGGGGATCGCGCCGACGGCGGCGACGAGGAACCAGATCAGCGCCACCGCGAGGAACGCCTCCCGCGGGCCGAGGTCTCCCTCGGGGTCCCGTACCGACCGGAACGCCGCACCGAGCGCGAGCGAGGCGGCGATCGCCGCGAGGAACGGCACGGGCGGCTCGCCGTAGTAGAGGGCTATCAGCAGCGGAAACGCGAGCGGAACCGGGAGGGCGGCGAGGACGTCGCCAGTGAGTCCCACGCTCGCCCGCCAGCCGACGCGGATCGTGGTACTCACGTGGAGGCGGTCACGCCATCGAGGCGATCTGTCCGACCGAGTCGGACTCCACGAGGAGTATCACGTGGTCACCGGCCTGAAGTACGGTGTCCCCGCGCGGGGTGACCAGCTGGTGGTTGCGCGTGATCGCGCCGATAACGAACCGCGCGTCGCTCTCCGCGACGATGTCCGATATCGGTCGCCCCGTGAGCCCGCACCCCTCGGTGAGTTCAAGTTCGAGGACCTCCGCCTGGTCGTTTTCCAACACCGCGATGTTCTCCGCGACGCTCTCGTAGGTGAACCGGGTGATCTCCTCGGCGGTGACCGTCCGGGGATTGATCGCGATGTCGATGCCGATCTCCTCGAAGACGGTGACGTAGTCGGGGCTGTCGACGACGGCGATCACGCGGTCGACGCCGAGGCGCTTGGCGAGCACGGAGATGAGCAGGTTCTTCTCGTCGGAGCCGAGCGCCGTGACGACGATATCGGCCTCGTCGACGTGTTCGCGGGAGAGGAACTCGGTGTCGGTGGGGTCGTGTTCCATCACGACGGTGTCCGGGAGGTTCTCGGCGAGCCACCGCGCGCGGTCGGCGTCGCGCTCGATCAGCCGCGGCGTGAAGTCCCGCTCCTCCAGCAGCCGGGCGGTCTGATACCCGATCTCGCTGCCGCCGACGACGACGATCTCGTCGGCGTCGTCCGGCGTCGCCTCGGGCGCGATGTCGGTCGCGAACGACTGAACGCTCTCGGGGCTTCCGACCACCACCGCGCGGTCGCCGACGACGATGTCCGTGTCGCCGCGGGGGATCGTCATCTCGCCGTCGCGGAACAGCCCGACGAAGGTGAGCGACTCGAACCGGTCGGCCTCCGAGACGGTCTGTCCAGCGACGGGGCTCCCCTCGCCGATCTCGAACTCCGCCATCTGGACGAGCCCGCCGGCGAACGGGTCGACGTCGATCGCCGCCGGGAGCCCGATGACGCGGACGATGTTCTCCGCGGTCAACAGGTCCGTACACACCATGAAGTCGACGCCGAACGCGCCCTCGCTGCCCTGCCAGGTGCGGAGGAACTCGGTGCTTTTCACGCGGGCGATGGTGAACCCGTCGCCGAGCGTCTTCGCGGCCCCGCACGCGACGAGGTTCGTCTGGTCGTCGTCGGTACACGCGATGACCATGTCCGCGCGGTCGACGTCGGCGGCCGACTGGATCTCAGAGGACGTCCCGTCCCCGGCGATGGTGAGCACGTCGAGCTCGTACTTGAGCTGTTCCGCCCGGTCCGGATCGACGTCGACGACGACGACCTCGTGGTCCGACGCGAGACTCGCGGCGATGCTCGTCCCGACCTCGCCGGCCCCGATGACGACCACGTACATGGACCAACCCAGAGACCCGACCTTGAAGTTCGTTACTATCGGTGCTCGGGCGTACTCAGCGCGCCAGCGACGGGGAAGACGCCGCCAGACGGTTCGAGGCGCCGCCCTGCCGGGTGACGCCGCTCCACCGAGCGGGAGTTCTCCGCCGCGGCCGCCGCTTCAATCGTCTCCGCCGAACGACGAGGGATCCGTCCACTCGTTGCGTCCCGAGACGGTGCGCTGGGGGAACGGGATCGAGATGCCCGCCTCGTCGAAGCGCGCCTTGACGGCCTTCACGTAGTCGGCGCGCGCCTTCACGAAGTCCGCCCGCGAGGGGTCGTCGATCCAGATCCGCGACTGGAGGCCGACGTACGAGTCGGCCAGTTCGGTCAGCCGGACCGACGGCGCGGGGTCTTCGAGGATCGCGTCGCTCCTCTCGGCCTCCTCGACGATGATGTCCGTCGCCTTCTCCACGTCGTCCTCGTAGTCGATCCCGAAGACGAACTTCAGCCGCAGTGTCTTCTTCGCGACCGGGTTCTTCACCACGTCGCTCGTCAGCGCGTGGTTCGGCACCGTAAGCAGTTCGTTGTCGAAGGTGCGCACGCGGGTGACCCGGAAAGAGATGTCCTCGACGACCCCCGAGTTGCCGTTCCACTCGATCCAGTCGCCGATGCGGAACGGCTTGTCCGTGTAGATGAACACGCCCGCGACGAAGTTCTTGATCACGTCCTGAAGCGCGAAGCCGATCGCGAGCGTCGCCGCCGCCGCGATCGTCGCGAGCGAGCGCAGGAACCCCTGGTAGCCCGCCGCGCCGAACGCGACCGTGACGCCGGCGAACAGGACGAGGAACGCCACGATCTTCTGGAGCGGGCGCCGGGCGTGCTCGTCGAGCCCCTGTCGGTCGAACACCCGGCGGACGAGCGGCTTGACGGCCGCCTTGTACAGGACGTACGTCGCGGTGACGACGGCGAGGAAGATCGCGGCGTCGACGACGATGTCGGCCAGCGGACCGAGGTACGGCTCCAGCGTCCCCGCGACCGCGACGACTCCGGACGCGCCCGCGGGGGCGCCCATCAGTGGAGCACCGCCGTGTTGCCGCGCGTCTCGATCAGGTCGGCGCCGACCGCCTCGGCGAGCTCGTCGGCGAGTTCGTCGGTCGACGTGCCGCCGCGGGCCGCCCGAAGGAACTTCACCTTCACCAGCTTCCGGTCGTCGAGCTGGTCGGCAAGCTCGTCGACGACCGCGTCGACGCCGCTCTTCCCGACCCAGACGGTCACGTCGAGGTCGTGCGCCTCCTTCCGCAGTTCGTGGTCGTTCATACGCGGTCGAGTCGGCCGCGCGCATTGAAGCTTGAGGTTCGGTCGCGCCGGTCGCGTCGGAGCGGCGCGGCGCCCCGCGTCACCGCTCCCGCTCGGCTTCGCGTTCCGGAGCCGCGGCGCGGTTCCGCTCCGCCCACTCGGCGGCGTCCTCCGGCGTCTCGGTCTCCAGTAGGCGATCGAGCTTCCGCTCGAACTGCTCGTCGGTGAGGTCACCGTTCGCGTACCGGGTCCGCAGGCGTTCGAGAGCGTCCGTGGTGTCGCCGGCCGCCTCGCCGCGCTCCGCCGTCTCTCCGCGTTCGACGGGGGCCGACTCGGCCTCGGGCTCGACGGCGAGCGAGTCCTCCGCTTCCTCGTCGAACAACATCGAGACGACCGGAATGATCACGATGTACCCGAACAGCATGAACCCGAGCCACCAGTCGAACCCGGCCAGGAGGGCGCCGAGCCACGTGCCGGTGACCACCGTCGCGGCGATGCTGCTCGCGTTGCGGCGAAACCGCTCGCGGGGAGTGGCGGCGTCGCTCATTGGGAGGACGGTTTCCGTGCCGGTACAAAATCGTATCGGCACTCGGTCGGCCGACGGGCGCCTACTCCTCGACCTCGACCGTGATCTCGTCGCGCGCGACCGCCAGCCGGAACGTCGGCACGGTGCGGTAAACCACCTCGACGACGTTCTTGCGCTCCAGACTGCGGAGCGCCCGCCGCACCGCGTCCACCTCGGGATCGGCGTCGAACGCCTCGCGGAGCGCGTTGAGCACGCTCACGACGGACTGCGAGCGCTCGTCCGGTCCGGCGAGCACCTCGGTGACTCGCGACTCCAGCTCGGAGACGCGGATCGTCTCCGGGACCGCGCCGCGCGCGACCGCGTCGGGCTCGACCCCGGGCTCGACGTCGACGAGGTCGTTCGCCTCCGCCGTCGCGCGGATCAGGCTGTCGTCGTCGCGGTAGTAGTACTCCTTCAGGTGGTTCTCGAGGTAGCCGTGGACCTCGCTGCCGCTCTCCATCTCCCAGGCGTCCTGGAGCTCGCCGTTCTTCGTCGGCTGGAGGCGGACCACGTCCGCCAGTCGGTCCCGCTCCTCGTCCGTGAGGCTCATCTGTCTTCGACCGCGCTCGCGGCGCGGACGATGGTCTCCTCGCCGAACTTCGGCCCGACGAGCTGGAGCCCGACCGGGAGCCCGTCGGCCTCGCCGGCGGGGACCGAGATCGCTGGGAGGTTCGCGAGGTTGGCCGGCGTCGTGTTCGCGTCGGCGAGGTACATCCGCAGCGGGTCGTCGAGGCTCTCGCCTAGTTCGAAGGGGAGGACCGGCATGGTCGGCGAGGCGATGACATCTACCTCGTCGAACGCCGCCTCGAAGTCCTGCCGGACCCACGCGCGGGCGTCCTGCGCCTTCTCGTAGTACTTGTCGTGATACCCGGCCGAGAGCGCGTACGTGCCGAGGAGGATCCGGCGCTTGACCTCCGCCCCGAACCCCTCCTCGCGCGTCTCCGCGAACGACTCGTTCCAGTTGCCGTCGGCGCCGCTCCGGTGGCCGTACCGGACCCCGTCGAAGCGCGCGAGGTTCGAGGACGCCTCCGCCATCGCGATCACGTAGTACGCCTGGACCGCGTGCTCGACGGACGGCAGGGAGATGTCGGTCGTCTCCGCGCCCTGCGCTTCGAGGTCCGCGATCGCGGCCTCGACCGTCTCGACGACGCGCTCGTCGGCGCCCTCGAACAGCTCCGTGGGGACGCCGATCGTCAGCCCCGCCACGTCGCCGTCCGCGGCCGCGGCGTAGCTCGCGTCCGGGTCCGCGCCCTCGACCTCGCGCAGGTCGCGGGTCGTCCCGTCGTGGGGGTCGTCGCCGGCGATGACGTCGAGCGCTGCGGCGGCCTCTTCGACGGTGCCCGCGATCGGCCCGATCTGTTCGAGCGAGTTCGCGTACGCGATGAGCCCGTACCGGGAGACGAGCCCGTACGTCGGCTTGATCCCGACGACGCCGCAGAACGCGGCCGGACAGCGCACCGAGCCGCCGGTGTCGGAGCCGAGCGCGACGTCCGCCTCGCCCGCCGCGACCGCGGCCGCGGAGCCGCCCGAGGAGCCGCCCGGGACGCGGTCGGTGTCGACCGGGTTCCGGGTGGGGCCGAACGCCGAGGTCTCGGTCGTCGTCCCCATCCCGAACTCGTCCATGTTCGTCTTCCCGACGACCGTCGCGCCCGCGTCGGTCAGCCGGTCGACCACGGTCGCGGAGTAGGGCGGGACGTAGTCGGCGAGCATCTCCGAGCCGCAGGTCGTCCGGACCCCCTCGGTGGAGATGTTGTCCTTCACCGCCACGGTCGCGTCCGCGAGGGGACCGTCCGCGTCCGCGTCGCCCTCGATCCGCTCCTCCGTCACGAAGGCGTTGATGTCGGCCGCCATCTACGACACCTTCGGGCCGACGAAGAAGCCGTCTTCCGTCTCCTCGGCGTTCGCGAGCGCCTCCTCCTGCGAGAGGCCGTCGCGGACCTCGTCGAGGCGCATCACGTTGACGAGGTCCTCCTCGCGTTCGGTCTCGGGGACCTCGTCGAGCGCCTCGAAGTACTCTAAGATGTCGCCGAACTGCGCCGCGAACTCGTCGACCTCGTCGTCGGCGAGCCTGACGCGCGCCAGGTCGGCGACGTGACGGACCTCCTCGGCGTCGACGGCGGCCGCGGCGTCGTCGCCCCCGTCGGGGGACTCCCCCGCGTCATCCGTCGACTCGGACGTATCGCTCATACGAGCAGGTGTCCCGGACCGGGAGTAAGGGTTTCGGAACGTCGCATCGGACGCCCGCCGAGGCCCGCGATCACCGGACCTCGTCGACGAAGGCGAGCCAGCGCTCGTGGCCGTCCAGCGTCGCGGAGCGGTGCGCGTCGGCGAAGTCGGGGTGGCGGATCGTCTCCAATGCGTTCAGCGCCCGGTCGATCCCGACGACCTCGTCCGCGAGCCGTTCGGCGGTCTCACGGTCGAGCGGGGGGTCATCGGGGGTGTCGCCCGCGTTGGTTTCGGCACCTTCGCCTCGCAGTCGGGCCATCCGACGCTCGCGCTCGGCGCGGAGCGTCGACTTCACCGACGACACCTTGCGCTCGACCTCCGGCGGGACCGTGTCGACGGCGCGCGTCTCCACGATGAACTCGGAGAGGTCGACCGCGGTGCCGTCGATGGTGACCTCGTCCGGGACCGACGCGCCGACCGTCGCGCTCTGGCTGGTGACCCGGTCGAGTATCGCCTCTCGCTCGGCCTCGTCCATGCGGTCCCGTTGCGGGGCGCCGGGAAAATGTGCTGCGGTGACGGAGCGACCGTCACTCGCCGTCCGATTCGTCCGCCCGGACCGTCACGACGGGCGCGTCCGCCAGCCGCACGACTTTCTCTGTGACGCTCCCCAGCAGGTAGCGCTCGACGCCGGTGCGGCCGTGGGTCCCCATCACGATGAGGTCGGCGTCGTGGTCGTCGGCGTACTGGAGGATCGCCGAGTGAGGGGTCCCCATCTCGACGGCCGTCGTCATGTCGATGTCGTCCGGTGACTCCGCCGCGGCCCCGACGAGCTCTCTCGCGTGAGCGGTGAGCTCGGCCTCCACCTCGTCGGCGTCGACGTCCTCGTGTCTGCCGATGTAGCCCGTCTCCGGCGAGACCCCGCTCATCGCCTGGCTGTCTTCGTGGACGAACGCCCCGCTCACGCCGAGGCCGCCCTCGCGGGTGTCGACGACGTGGACCACGTGGACCGTCGCGTCGAACGCCGACGCGAGTTCGCTCACGTGTGCCGCCGCCGCTTCCGAGCCGGCGCTTCCGTCCGTCGGGAACAGTATGTTGTCGTACATCGTACCACCGAGTTGAAACTTCACGGAGCAGCGGTAAAAACGCACCGCAGATTCGCGCTACTGGGGGATGCGGCCGCTCAGCTGGAGAATTCAGCGACGACGCACCGACGAAAAGCGAGGCGATGCGTCGACCGGGAGGGCTCCCGAGAGCGTGGCGGTGCGCCGGCCGCGACGCGCCGGTCCGGAGACCGTCCCCCGCTACAGCAGGTCGTTCGAGACGAGGCGGTCGACCGCCTCGCGCAGGCGCTCTTCGCTCGCGGCGTAGGAGATGCGCGCGTAGCCCGGGGCGTTGAACGCGCTCCCGGGGACGCAGGCGACCGCGGCCTCCTCGATCGCCGCCTCGCACCACGCCTGATCGTCGTCGTCGACGGGGATCATCATGTAGAACGCGCCGTCGCCGACGTCGACGTCGACGCCGTGCTCGTCGAACAGGTCGACGAGGAGGTCGCGGCGGTCGGCGAAGGCGTCGCGCATCTCCTCAACCGCCGCCTCGGTGTTCTCTAAGGCCTCGATCCCGGCGCGCTGGACGAAGTTCGTCGCGCAGGAGACGGAGTGGGAGTGGAGCTTGCCCGCCTCGCCGACGAACTCGTCGGTGGCGTGGAGGTAGCCGAGCCGCCAGCCGGTCATCGAGTACGCCTTCGAGAAGCCGTTGATCGTCACCGTGCGGTCGGCCATCCCGTCGAGGCTCGCGAGCGAGACGTGCTCGGCGTCGTAGACGATGCGCTCGTATATCTCGTCGGAGATGACCGCAACGTCGTGCTCGACGGCGAGGTCGCGAACGCCCTCCATCGCGGCCTCGGAGAACACCGCGCCGGTGGGATTGGACGGGGAGTTGACGACGAGGAGTTCGGTGTCGTCGGAGACCGTCTCGGCGAGCTCGTCGAGCGCGGGCTCCAGCTGGAACCCGTGCGGCGCGAGGTCGACCCGAGAGAGGTCGCCGCCGGCGAGCTTCGCCATCGCCTCGTAGGAGACCCACGCGGGGTCGAGGAGCACGACCTCGTCGCCCTCGTCGATCAGCGTCTGGAACGTCTCGTACAGCGCCTGCTTGCCGCCGGGGGTGACGATCACCTCGTCCGCGTCGGCGTCGATCCCGGTGCCGCGGAGCTTCGCCGCGATCGCCTCCTTGAGTTCGGGCACGCCGTTCGAGGAGGTGTATCCCGTGTGGCCTGCGTCGAGCGCGTCCTTGCCCGCTTCGACGACGTTCTCCGGGGTGTCGAAGTCGGGCTCGCCGACCGAGAGGTCGACGATGTCGGCTCCTTCGGCCTCCTTCTCCGCCGCGAGGTTCGATATCGCCAGCGTCGCGCTGGGCTCTACGCGTCCGATCCGCTCCGAGAAGTCGTATGCGTCGCTCATGTGTCGTGTGTAGTCGGCTCGTGGGTGTCAGTCGAGTTCCTCGGCGAGGTCAATCGCCGCCGCGGCCGCGTCCGCGCCCTTGTCGATCCGCTCGCGCGCCTCCGCGCCGGACATCCCGGGGCCGCTCACGCCGAAGGTGACCGGCGTGTCCCGGTCGAGGCTCACGTCGGTGAGCTTCTCGGCGGTCGCGGTCGCGATGACCCGGTCGTGGTCGGTGTCGCCGGTGACGATGGCGCCGACGACCGCGACCGCGTCGACGTCCTCGCGGCGCGCGAGGCGGTCGGCGGCCAGCGGGCTGTCGTACGCGCCCGGCACGCTCAGTTCGTCGACGACGACGGCGTCGCGGTCGGCCGCCGCCTCGCGGGCGGCCTCGGCCATCGGCTCCGTGACGGAGTCGTTGAACCGCGCCACCACCAGTCCCAGCGAGACCATACCGGGACTGGAGCGGGCGACGGCAAAGGTCTACCGTTCGACCGCAGGGTTGCCGGGCGAACGCGTTCGGCGACGGGGGCGGTCGGAGCCCGACCGCCGGACACGAGGTCACGCGCGTGAGGCGATCGGGTCCCGTCCCGCCCACAGGACGTAGAACCCGTACAGCAGCAGCGACAGGAACCCGACCAGAAGCGAGACGGCGAGGAGGAGCCCGATCGGAGGGGGAAGCGAAACGATCGGTCCCTGTTCGAGTCCGATCACGGCTCGGAGGCCGAACCAGAGGACGAACGCCGGGAGGACGTACCGTTTGGCGCGGTTGGTCCCGGTCACTCGTTCGGCAACCACGATGACGCAGATCCCGACCAGCGGGATGAGCATGGATAGAGCGTTTTCGCCACCACCGAACCACTCGATCATCTGGGGGACATCTCCGCTCGGAGAACTTGGTGCCTCGGTTCGCTGATTCCTCGGACGGGGTCCGGCACGTCGTGACCGCGATTCGGGTTAGCTGTGGATCGCCAGCCGGCACACCCGCCGCACGCCGCGGGTCATTAATACGTCTGCGACGCCAACGGGATCCCATGACAGAGAACGAGACCGCGACGGTCGGCGGCGGCTGCTTCTGGTGCGTCGAGGCGGCGTTCAAGCAGCTCGACGGGATCGAAAGCGTCACCTCCGGCTACGCCGGCGGCCACGCGGACGACCCGACCTACCGCGAGGTGTGTACCGGCAACACCGGCCACGCGGAGGTCGTCCAGGTCGAGTACGACGCCGACGCCCTCTCCTACGAGGACATCCTCGAAGTGTTCTTCACGGTCCACGACCCGACGCAACTGAACCGACAGGGCCCGGACGTTGGGAGCCAGTACCGCTCGATCGTGCTCTCTCACGACGACGAGCAGCGGCGGCTCGCGGAGGAGTACGTGGCGGCCCTCGACGAGGAGGGCGGCTACGACGACGAGGTCGTGACCGAGGTCGAACCGCTGGAGACGTTCTACCGCGCCGAGGAGAAACACCAGGACTACTTCGAGAAGAACCCGGCCGACGCCTACTGTACGATGCACGCGCAGCCGAAGGTTGAGAAGGTCCGCGAGCGGTTCCGCGAGAAGGTCAAAGCGTAGGGACCGGTAGGGAACGCCTCCGAGGCCTCATTCATCCGTTGATAAATAGCCGGCTCCGTTGAAATCCTTAATCATTGATAGGATCGGCGTGCGAGATACAGGAGATACATTCAGCAGCAAGTCCGGTAACTGTATTCGCCAGTAGCGCATAGAAATGGCAATGAGCCAGCAGGATCGCGCTGTCACACCCGTTATCTCGACTATTCTTGTGGTGGCAATTGTCGTTATTTTAGCGGCGACAGTCTCTGTGGCCTTCTTGGGGATTACAGAGAATCTTACTGAACCCGCTCCGATTGTCGGAGATACAACTGGTGAACTCATTCCTGGAGGTGGGGAGAATGAGCAAGTTGTCCAGATTACACACGTTGCTGGTGACAGTATTGCTGTTGAGGAGATTGAGATTATTGTTCGAGTATCTGGCTCTGGTAGTGAGTTTCCCAAGGAGGCACGATTAGTCAACCTCCCTAGTGATGGACCCTTTCCACGCTCGATCGACAACGATGATATACAGGGAGATAATTTGGTTGATTCAACAGGTGGACAGTTTACTTCCGAATACAATGGAGATCAAATAATAGTCGTTGACGATTCAAATATATGGTCTCCAAGTGACACGATCCAATTCCGATTAAATAGTGGAGATGAGGGGGTTGATTTTAGCGATGGTGACGCTGACGAACTTGAGGTTGTTATCGTACACAAGCCCTCAAATGCGATTATTTCGGAGCATACGTTCAGGCCATAGATGCTGAATACGCGCTCTGTATTCAGTACGACTCCAAGAACGTATCCCCTGCTGAGGATTTCAACAGACCCAAACGGTCGTTTGCGAATCGGTGGAGAACACCACCGAAGCCCCAGTCGCGAGGCCGCAGTACGCTCGTTGCGCTCCTCGCTCGCTCCGCTCGCTGCGGTGCTTACGTCGCCTACTGCGGCCTCGCGACTGCCCCTTCGAGTCCCATCCGACCGCGACCGCACCGCACCTCACGGCTCCCCAGCCTCGTCGCCGGACGATGTCCGGTTGTAAGCGAGAGCGGTGCTCTCGCCCTGTCGGTGGTCCTCCGCTTCGCTTCGGACCACCGACTCCTCGCGCGTGCTCCTCGCAGCCGCCTTCGGCGGCCGCTCGCAGGCACGCGCCACCGCGGATACCTATTAAAATGCCTCCCGAAACCTCACACCCCGGTCACTCGTCTTATGGCCCCTCTTGCCACAACCTATTCCCTCCCGCCATTCGAATCACGTCTCGATGAAGATCGGTCTCATCTCGGACGTTCACGCGAACCTCCCCGCGCTGGAGACGGTCCTCGACGACATGCCGACGGTCGACCGCATCTACTGCGCGGGCGACGTGGTCGGCTACAACCCGTGGCCCGCCGACTGCGTCGAGCGCGTGCGCGATGTCGCGGCCGCGACAGTGCGCGGGAACCACGACCGCACCGTCGAGACCCCCGAGCGCTACCGCGCCAACCGGATGGCGGAGGCGGGGCTCGAACGCGCGAAGGCGTCGCTGTCGGCCGACCAGCGCGACTGGATCGGTGCTCTCCCGCGCACGGAGACGTTCGGGGGCGACCGGTACCTGCTCGCCCACTCCCACCCCGCCGCCGAGCGCGAGGACGCCTACGTCTACCCGGACGACTTCCCGACCCTCGACCGGCACATGGGGGAGTACGACGGGATCGTCCTCGGCCACACCCACGTTCAGGGGGTCCGCGAGGTGGCCGGCGGCTTCGTCTGTAACCCGGGCAGCGTCGGCCAGCCCCGCGACGGCGACCCGCGGGCGGGCTACGCGGTCCTCGACACGACGGCCGACGGGGCCGACGCGGTCGAGACGCATCGCGTGGAGTACGACATCGACCGCGTCGCCGAGGCGGTCCGCGAGGCCGACCTGCCGGACCTGACCGCCGAGCGCCTCTACGAAGGGGAGTGAGTCAGGCGCCGTCGGCGGGATCGCCGGCGGCCTCCCCGCCCACGCCGCGATCGTCGCTCCCGACCTTCACGTCCAACCGCTCGTAGAGGAACGCCCACGAGTCGGTCTGCTCGTCGACGACCATCGAGGCGGGCTTGCCGACGCCGTGGCCCGTCTCTGACTTGGTCCGCAGGAGGAAGGGGCCGCCCTCGGCCTCGTGCTGGAGCCGCGCGGTCATCTTCCGGGCGTGCGAGGGGTGGACGCGCGTGTCGCTCGCGGCCGTGGTGAAGTAGACGGGCGGGTGGGTCGCGTCGGGATCGACGTTGTGGTACGGCGAATACTCCTTGAGATACTCGAACGCCTCCGGGTCCTCGGGGTGACCGTACTCCGTCGTCCACGACTCGCCGAGCAGGAACCGGTGGAACCGGAGCATGTCCAGCAGCGGGACCGCGCACTGCGCGGCCGCCCACAGATCCGGGCGCTGGGTGACCACCGCGCCGACCGAGAGCCCTCCGTTCGACCCGCCGGCGACCGCGAGGTGGTCCGCGTCGGTGAGCCCCGACTCGCAGAGCGCCTCGCCCGCCGCGACGAAGTCGTCGAAGGTGTGCTGTTTGTCTTCCAGCATGCCGGCCTCGTGCCAGGGCTCGCCGTACTCGTAGCCGCCGCGGGCGCACACCGCCGCGAACGCGCCGCCGTCGGCGAGGAACGGGAGCCGGAACCGGCCGAACGAGGGCGTGATGCTGTTGCGGAATCCGCCGTAGCCGTACAGCACGGTCGGACGGGGACCCTCAACGTTCACTTCCTCGCGGTAGCAGACGAACACCGGCACCTCGGCGCCGTCCGTCGAGTCGACGAACCGCTGTTCGACGACGAGGTCGTCGGGAACGGGGAGGTCCACCGAGTCGACCTCCGCCGACGCGAGTTCGGGCGCGTCGCCGCCCTCGCCGACCCCGTCGCCTTCGCCCGGCGATTCGTCGGCGAGGTCGAGTTTCCGAACCGCCGGCGGGCGGTCGAAGCCGGTCAGGCCGAAGAACGCCTCGGGCGCGTCGCGGTTCCCGGAGACCCACGTGACAGAGCAGTACGACGGCAGCGAGACGTCTCGGAGGTGCGTCCCGTCGCGGTCGTGGACAGAGAGCCGCGAGTGGGCGTCCCGCTGGCGGTGGACGAGGAGGCGATCCGGGGTCGGCACGACCGACTGGAGGATCCCCTCGCCGCCGGGGAGGACCTCGCGGCACTCCTCGAACGAGAGGTCCCCCTCGCGGAAGCGGTCGACGGAGCAGGCGAGCAGCCGTCGCCGGGGTGCGCCGTGGTCCGTCGAGACGAACGCCGTTCCGTCGTGGAACCGGACGGAGGTCTCGGCGTCGGTGTCGGTCAGGACCGGCCGGAGGTCGCCGTCGACTCGGACGTACCACTCGGTGCCGCCCACCATCTCGGAGAAAGCGACCGCGAGCAGTCCCGAGTCCGGGTCAACGGTCACGCGCGGCCAGACGTGCTGGTCGTCGTGTTCGAGGAGGACCGACTCCGCGTCGGGGCCGTCCGCGAACCGGAACCGGCGGATCTCCTTGTCCATCTGCGCGCCGTCGGCCGCGCCGCCGGTGGCGACGTAGACGAGCCCCTCGTCGTCGGCCGTCCACGCGAGGCTCCCGGCGTTGACGCGGCCGCGCTCGGGGAGGGACGCGATCTCTTCGACGCCCGGGCCGTATCCCTCGGCCTCCGGAGACTCAACTCCGGAGTCGCTCGGATCAGGGACCGACAGGACGCGCACGTCGTAGTTCTCGTCGCCCCCGTCGGTGACGCCGACCGCGACGCGCTCGCCGTCGTGGGAGGGGACGTACCACGCCATCGACCGGGGCGGGCGGTCGCCATCGCGGTTCGCCGCCCACGCGTTCGGGTCGACGAGGACGCGGTCGGTGCCGTCCGGCGCGTCGCGGACGACGAGCCGAGCGTGGTCCGCGCCGGGCTCGCGGACCGTTGCGAAGTACCGGCCCTCGCGAACGCTGATCGGACCGTAGTCGGCCACCTCGACGAGGTCCGCGAAGCGCGGGCGGAGGCGGTCGCGGAGGGCGTCGTCGAGCGCGGCGTCGACGTGGTCGTTCTGGGCGTCGGCCCACTCGCTGACCGCCGCGTCGTCGCCTTCGAGCCACCGGTACGGGTCGTCGACGTCGATCCCGTGGAGCGTCTCCGTGACGGCCTCGCGTCTGGTCTCCGGCGGGGACGGCGCCGGAGCGGACTGTCGTGACATACGTTCGCCTGTGGCCGGTGACGCAAAACGGCTGGGGTCGCGGCGGCCGCGCCCGCCGGTCGGCTCACTTCGGGGTCAGCGAGGCGACCGGGCTCAGCGAGGCGACTCCGCCCAACGAAGCGACCCCGCCCACGATCGCGGAGTCACGGCCACAGTCCGGCGACGAACAGGAGGTTTCGGGCGGCGACCGCCAGCGAGAGCGCGCCGACGCCGCCGCACATCAGCGTCGCGACGAACCGCCGCGTCCCGCCGGCGACCGCGACCGGAACGCCGATGACCGCCATCCCGACGGCCTTCGTGAGGAGCATCCCGCCGAGGAGGCCGAACCGGGAGATGAACAGGCGGCCGACCGGCGACCCCTCGACATACTCGCTCCCAGTGAGCGCGACGTACGTCGTTCCCACGTCGGCGGCCGCCCCGACGATCAGGAGGCCGACGGCGATGGCGAGGCGAGAGGGCACTGACTGGCCAGACGCGGTACGACCTCATAAACGTCCGGACCGCCTTCCCCTCGTCCCGCCTCGGAGTCCTGCGGTCTGACGGTGTCGCTCCGGGCGGCAGCGGGACGCGCACTTCGAGTAGCGCGGGACGGTCGCGCCAGCGGTGGCTGGTCGCGGGGCGCGCACACCACGGCGCCATTTAAACCGGCGGAGCGCGTATCACGGGTAATGAGTTCGTCCGACGACGAGTACGAGATCGCGGTGGTCGGCGGCGGGCCGGCGGGGCTGACGACCGCGCTGTACGGTGCCCGCCTGGGGCACGAGACGGTGCTGATCGACCGCGGCGGCGGCCGCGCCGCGATGATGGCCGACACCCACAACGTGATCGGCGTCACGGAGGAAGTGTCCGGGAACGAGCTGCTCGCCACCGGGCGCGAGCAGGTACAGTCGTACGGCGGCACCTTCGAGCGCGGCTTCGTCACCGACGTCGAGCGCACCGACGACGACCGGTTCCGCCTGTCCACGAACGACAGCGAGATCCTCGCGGACCGCGTCGTCCTCGCGACGGGCTTCTCCGACGAGCGCCCGGAGCCGCCGCTCCCGCGGAACGCGAAGGGGCTCCACTGGTGTCTCCACTGTGACGCCTACATGTTCGTCGACGAGCCGGTGTACGTGATGGGTCACGGCGAGGCCGCCGCGCACGTCGCGATGATCATGCTGAACATGACCGACGACGTGGACCTCCTGACGCGCGGCGCGGAGCCGACGTGGAGCGATGAGACCGCGACGCAGCTGGAGGCGCACCCGGTCGAGGTCGTTCACGACGACATCTCGGGCGTCGAGAACGATCCCGACTCCGGCTGGCTCGAAGCGATGGAGTTCGAGGACGGCACCCGCCGCGAGTACCGGGGCGGGTTCCCGATGTACGGCTCCGACTACAACACCGCGCTCGCCGAGGCGCTCGGCTGCGACCTGACCGACGGCGGCGAGATCGACGTCGACGACCACGGCCGCACCAGCGAGGACGGCGTCTTCGCGGTGGGCGACATCACGCCCGGCCACAATCAGGTGCCCGTCGCGATGGGGCAGGGGGCGAAGGCCGGTATCGCGGTCCACAAGGAGCTCCGCGAGTTCCCGCGGTCGACGGAGGATATCGCGCAGGACGGTCCGGTCGACGAGGACGAGGTGCCCGCCATCCCGCCGCACCTCATGGCGACCGCCGTCGCCCACGAGGGGCACGCGGGCGGGCCGCGAGACGAGGCGACCGCCGAGGCCGGCGCGGAGCAGCCCGCGGCAGACGACGACTGAGGCGCCGCGAGGTCGCGACTCCGTCCGCTCGACGCGACCCGTCTCGGACGACGGCGAGAACGGGCCCGCGTCGACACGGCGACCTCTCTGATTCCCCGCCCCGGCCCCGAGGCAGGGGCCGTCGACGGTGACGCGGCGCTAACCCGTCTCTCGCCGACGGCACCTCGACCGCGGACCGCGTCAGTCCCGTCGATCGAGGACGGCTCGCACGAACGCGCCCTTCTCGGCGGTGTACCGCTGTCGGTTCTCGGGATACCGTGCCGCGAGCCGTCGTTTCAACGAGGCGTACCGCTCGGCGAGTTCCGGATCGCTCCGAAGCGCGTCCCTGAACGCGATCTTCTCGTGGTGGAACGCGCTTCCGACTTCGGCGATCGACAGATAGCACGTACGATTCTCTGGCGGTCCCTTCGCGAGGAACACCCGCCCGTCCACCTCATCGGGGCGCCGTTCGTAGCCGTGCGTTTCGAGCGCTGGGACGAGGTCGCTCGCGGTCGTCGATTCGTCGACTACGGCGAGCACGTCGAGTATCGGCTTGGCCGCCATCCCCTCGACCGCGGTACTGCCGATGTGTTCGAACTGACGGACGCGATCACCAACTGCGCTCCGTAACCGAGCCACCTCCGCGTCGTACGCGTCGCTCCACGACTCCTGATACGGCACGACTTCGACGGTCCCCCGTGCGAGTCCGACCACACTCGGGCCTCGTCCTCGCAGTATAAATCCTTTACAGCGTTCTCTTACCTCGTTCGGGGGCTCGCTGAGCGGAACGAATCGACCGTTAAGCGACGAAGTGATTCAGAAAATGCGCCGGCCGGGACTCCCGCGAGCGAGCGGGGGTACGGCCGGCGCACGACCGAAGGGAGTGCGCCGGCCGGGATTTGAACCGAAATCGGACGTGCTCGCTCACTCCGTTCGCTGCGCGCGACTGATAGGGTTCAAACCCGGCGGCGATTTCTCTCACTTCGTTCGAGAAATGCGCCGGCCGGGATTTGAACCCGGGCCATGAGCTTGGAAGGCTCAGGTCCTACCACTAGACCACCGGCGCTCGCGTCGGTCGATGACGCATCTACACGTAGGCGGAACGACTTTCATAAGCGTTCCGTGTTCTGACGGGGCTCGAACGCGATTCCCGGCGCCGATCCGGGTATGTATACTTAAAGAGCCACGATACTGCGGACGTGTCCCAGCGCTCTAGAACGCTTTTCAGCCGCTTAGAACCCTGTACGGTACATATGTGTGTACCAACCCAACGTACATCCGTGAGGTGACACCGATGTCATACCAATCGAGCAATCCGCTGGTCGGCGAGGTCGAGTTCGCCCTAGAGGGACCGTGGGCGACCTACTGGATCGCGTTCCTGCGCGTCGTGACCGGGTGGTGGTTCTTCCACGCCGGGGTCACCAAGATCATCGAGAACGGGTTCGCGTTCACCTACGGGCCGTCGTACATGAAGGGCATGACCGGCACCGCGCTGGGCGGCATCCCCGTCTGGATGGGGAACAACCTCGCGTGGCTCATCGAGCCCGGCGTGCCGCTGTTCGAGACGCTCATCGGCCTCGCGCTGATCGCGGGGGCGTTCACCCGGTTGGCCGCGTTCGGCGGGGTCATCTTCATGGTCCTGTTCTGGGTCGGGAACGCCGGCTTCGGTCACGGCGTCGTCAACAGCGACCTGATGGGCCTGTTCCTGTTCATGACCGTGATCGTGCTCGCGGCCGGTCGGTACTACGGGCTCGACGCGCTCCTCGAACAGACGGCGCTCGTCAAGCAGAACCCCAAGCTGCGGTACCTGCTCGGTTAAGAGGTGATTCACTATGACAGACACCATTGACAAGGCGGCACGGGCGTTGAGCGCGGGACTGATGCTGTTCGGCATCGTGGTCCTCGGACTAGTCGAGACGTTCACCGGCAAACCGTTCGCCCCGGCCCCGATAACCAACGAGGCGGGCGAGGTGACCGCGATGCCGCTGATCAGCCCGGAGATCCGGACCGGCTTCGTGCTGGCCGGCCTCGTGGTGCTCGGGCTGTACGCGGCCTACCGGTTCGTGGCGCCGCTCCCCGAGGACCGGGGCGTCAGCCACGAGACGATGGCTGACTGAGAAGCGAGGCACCCGGCCGCGACGTCACCGGCAGTGCTCGTCGCCGCGGGCGACGACGACCACTTTCCTTCGTTCTAACGTTCGCTGAGAGCCGTCTCCGGCTACGCCGAGTCGTCGGCGTGCGGCTCGCCTGGCTCTCCAGTTCCGTGAGCGGTGCCGCCGTCGGTGCTGGCGGGGGCGGCGTCGGACGGCTCCTCGTCCGCGCCGAACGTGAACGCCGTCTCGCCCGTCTCGCCCGATCTGCCGGCGGCGGGTTCGCCGACCGAATCGCCGTCCGCGCCCCCGACAACGTCGTCCCCGGATTCAGCGTCGACCTCGAAGCCCTCTGTCATCTCCCGCAGGTCGCTGGCGCGCTCGTGGAGGTCGTGCGCCTGTTCGGACACCTCGCCGAGCGTGGCGGCCTGCTCCTCGGCGGCGGAGGCGACGGTGGTCGCCTCGGCGGTGGTCTGTTCGCTCACGCCCGCGAGGTCGTCGACCGCGCCGGTCACCTCGTTGACCGACTGCGCCTGCGCGTCCATCGCGCCGGAGATCTCCTGAACGCCGTCGTCGGCCTCGCTCACGCGGTCGGCGACCTCGGCGAGCGCGTCCTCCGCGTCCTCCACGACGTCGACCCCGTCGTCGACGCCCTCGCGGATCGCGGCCATCTCGTCGACGCTCTCGTCGGTACGCTCGCGGAGGCTCTCGATCAGCGACTCCACCTCCGCGGCGGACGCCTGGGTCTCCTCGGCGAGCGACTTGACCTCCTCGGCCACGACCGCGAAGCCGGAGCCGGCCTCGCCCGCGCGGGCGGCCTCGATCGAGGCGTTGAGCGCGAGCAGGTTCGTCTGGTCGGCGATCTCCGAGATCGTCTCGACGATGGCGTCGACCTCCGCCATCTCGGCCTCGAGCCGCTCGACCGTCTCCGCGGCGGACTCCGAGCGGGACTCGATCGCGTGGAGCTCGTCGACGGCGTCGGCGGCCGCCTCGCGCCCCTCCTCGGTGAGCGCGTCGGCCTGCCGGGAGGTGGTCGCGACCTCGTCCGCGGAGGCGGCGACCTCCTCGACGGTCGCCGACATGTCCTCCATCTCGCCGGCGACCTCGGCCAGCTGACGGCTCTGCCGCTCCGCCCCGGCCGATATCTCGTCGACCGCGTCGCTCGTCTCCCGGCCGGCGGCGGCGGCCTCGTCGGTGCCGTCGGTGACCGCGTCGCTCCGGTCGGCCACTTCGACCGCGAACGCGTCGACCTCCGCGATCGCGGCCTCCAGCTCGTCCATCGCGTCGTTGAACTCCGCGGCGATCGCGCGGAGCGCCTCGGGGTCGTCCGGCTCTGCGTCGAGCCGAGCTGTGAGGTCGCCGTCGGCGCAGGAGGCCAATGTCTCGCCGAAGTCGCCCGCCCGCGACTCCAGGCGGTCGGCGAACGCCTCGCTCTCCGCCTTCGCCGCCTCGGCGCGCTCGCGCTGCGTCTCCGCCGACTCAATCTGCTCGCGCAGGGAGTCCCGCATGGTCGCGAACGCCCCGGCGAGGTCGCCGAACTCGTCGCGCCGCGCCGTGTCGAAGTCGACGTCGAGGTCGCCGTCGGCCAGCGCCGACGCCCGGGCCCGGAGCTGGTTCAGCTCGACGACGGTCCCCCGGCCGAGCGTCACGCCGATGAGCCCGAGCCCGACGACCGCGACGCCGACGATGAGGAGCAGGTTCCGCCCGATCATCCCCGAGAGCGCGTACGCCTCTGAGAGGGGGACGTGGACCGCGACGTACCAGGCCTCGGTTGGAACCGGGGCGTAGGCGACGAAGTACCGCTCGCCGTCGGCGAGTTCGAGCGTCGCCGACGGGACGGACCCGATCGGGTTCTGTCGGTCGAAGAGCTGCGACCGGACCGGTTCGTCGTACCGCTCGCCCGCGACGCCGTCGCGATCGCTCGCGCCGATCTCGCCGTCGGTCTCGACGATCGACGTGAACGTGCCGTCCGTCGGTTGCCGGAAGTCGCCGACGAGCGAGCCGAGCGAGACCTCCATGACCACGTATTTTCGTTTCGGCGTCCCGGCCACGTAGGCGACCCGGCGCTCGCCGTCGACCTCGTACGTCGCCGTCGTGGTGACGGTGTCGCCGAGCAGGAGCCCGTCGTCGAACCACTGCTGGCTCGTGAGCGTCTCCGCTCGGTCACCGTTCCCGCCCGCCTCGTCGGTCGACGCGAGTACCGCGCCGTCCTCGGGGTCGATGTAGTGGAACGCAAGCACGCCGTCGCTCGCCCGAGACAGATGCGAGGAGAGATACGCCGCGACGGCGGCCGAGTCCTCGCTGTAGATGTCGTTGTCAGCGGCCTCCGCGACGGTCCCGCGCCGGTCGGCGGTCCAGCTGCCGGCTTCGGTGGCGCTCAGCTCCGCGACGGCCGTGTAGTCGCTCTGGGCGCTCGATTCGAGCTGCTCGGTCGTCTCCGCGTACGTGACGGCCCCGACGGCGCCGATCGCGAGGACGACGACGACGAGGGCGACGAGGAACTTCGCGAGGTAACTCCGGGCCACCGCGTCGGGCGCGACCCGACGCAGGACCCGTTCGAGGAAGGTGTCGGCCATTACCAGCAGGCGGTCGGCAGGGACCCTTTAATCCACCCCCGTCGATATTGTCTGTGATAATCAGGGGCGTTCCGGCTCGACTTCCGCGTAACAGTTCCCGCTGGATAGCTCCGTTCGACGCGTTTCGAGAGCGCTCTCGCCGAGATCCGTCTCGAACTCCGCGGGCGAGTAGATGTGATAGTACCGAGGCACCGTCTCGCCGCCCGGCAGCGTCCAGTCGACGGTCGTGTCGAACCCCTCGTCGCGGTCGAACCGCTCGTGGGCCGTGCTCCACGCGCTGACGAGCGCGACGCCGCCGGGCGCGAGGACGCGCGCCAGCTCGTTCAGGCTCTCGACGCGGGCGCTCCGCGGCGAGAGGTGGTGGAGCGTGGCGACGTAGACGGCGAGGTCGACCGCGCCGTCGCGGACCGGGAGCGCCGTCGCGTCGCCGTGGACGAACGCGGTCGCGTCGGCGAACCCCCGGTCGCGGGCGCGGGCCGTCGCCTCGGCGAGCAGCCCGCGGCTGAGGTCGAGGCCGACCGCGGTCTCGGTGCGCGCCGCGAGCGCCTCCGTGTGGCGGCCGTTGCCGCAGCCGACGTCGAGCGCGAGCCCCCCCGACCGACCCTCTAAGAACGACTCCACCTCGGGCCACGCGTACTGCCGCGTCTTCGAGAAGTGGGTCGCGATGCGGTCGTACGTCGACTGCGGATCGCCGGTCGGCTGCGGGTCCATACCGGCTTCTCGGCCGCGACGGGGATATGTCGACCGGACGCCTCACACCGCCCCGATCGCGGCGAACGCGACGAGCGTGAGCGCGAGCAACACCACGACGTGTTTCACGCCGTCGCGGACCGACCCCTCTCCGAGCTGTCCGGCGACGAGCCCGGAGCAGACCGCCTGGATCGACGCGGCGTGGAAGAACAGCTGCTCGTAGACCGCCACGTCGATGTCGCCGATCCCGTCCGTGATCCCGCCGGGTCCGCCGGAGACCCCGCTCCCGGTGTCGGGGAGTCCGCCGCCCGTCCCCGGGACGCCCGCCGCCTCGATGGCCGGGATGAACGACACCGACAGCGCCGCGATGATCCCGAGGAAGACGAGGAAGGAGATGTAGATGACGATGAGATACGTTAACATCACTTGTCGGCGTTCGCGCCGGAGCGCCCACGTCGCGCGCGATTCGTCGGCCGCGATCCGGAGGACGGGACCCACGTCCCCGCTCGCCTGAATCGCGTTGGTGACGAGCGCGACCGCCCGGGAGGTCATCGGCGACCGGACCCGTCGCTCCAGCCGGCGCAGCGCCGTGGAGACGTCCGCCCCCCAGTCGATGTCTCGGCGCGTCCGGCGGAGGTCCTCCGTCAGGGCTTCCAGGTTCGAGTCGGCGACGCGGCGGACGCTGCCGACCACGTCGGTGCCCGCCTCGTTGACGCTGGCGAGCCGGTCGAGGAAGTCCGGCACCGCGGACTCGACGCGGCGGACGCGGCGCTTGCCGAACTCGTAGGCGACCGCGTACGCCGCGAGGACGAGGGCGGTCGCGACGACGAGCGGGCCGTCGACCTGGTCGATCATCTCCATGGGCGTCCCGAGCGTGACCGGGAACGCGAAGACGAGCAGCCCGACGACCGCGGCCGGGACGACGGCGAGGAGCACCGTTCGCGGCGAGGCGAGCACCGTCTCGACCGGCGACGCGACCAGCCGCCGCACGCTCCGGAGGCGGTCGTACACGCGGAGCCGCTCCCGGCTCGCCGCCCAGCGGTCCGCTCCGGTACCGCCCGCGCCGGCGCCGTCCGCCCCGGAACCGCCCGCGCCGCTCTCGGCGGCCGCTCCCCCGTCGAACCGCGGCGAGTCGCCCCGGTCGCCGGGCTCGTCCGTGGCGTGGCGCACGCCCGTGACCGAGGGGGTGTCCGGGTCCGCGAGCGACGACTCCGCGACGGTCTCGGTGCCGCCGACGCCCTGCGTCACGCTGTCGACGTAGACGACGAAGCCGAAGGTGGCGAGCGGCACGCCGAGGTAGACGACGACGCGGAGGAGCGGGAGGGTGTCCTGTAAGACGAGCCCGATGACGACGAGGATGGTGATGAAAAACAGCGGGCCCGCGACCAGCGCCGTCACGTACGCCTCGGCGAACGTCGAGAGCAGTTCGAGGTACTGCTCCTGTTTCGCCTCCGCCTCCGCCTGATAGCGCTCGTACTGGTCGTTGAGGAACTCCGACACCGACTGCCCGGTGCCGAGGACGGACGCGAGGTTCTCCGAGAAGTCGGCCAGGTCGTCGCTCGGCGTCCGCCGGGAGATGCGCTGGAGCGCGGTGAGCGCGTCGGTTCCGAAGGCGTTCATGTCGCGGACCGCGACCGACAGCTCGGCGGCGGCCTCGCCGTACACCTCCTCGTTCTCCGCGAGCGTGTCCATCACCCGGGGAAACGCCATCCCGGAGCGCGAGAGCGCGTACATGAACGCGACCGTCCGCGGCAGCGTGGCGTCGATCTCCGCCGCCCGCGCGGCGGCGCGCTGGTCGAGCAACTGCCACCGAGCGAGGTAGGCGCCGAGCGCGAGGCCGGAGCCGACCGTCGCGGAGACGACCGCGAGCAGGACGAACAGCCGACCGAGCCCGAGGTCGGCGAGCCGCGCGACGACCGCGACGAACTCGACCGACGCCGGGAGCGCCGCGCGGATCGCGGCCTCGCCGACGTCGAGCGCGGCGAGCAGCGCGCCGGCCGCGTACACGCCGATGACGCTGCCGGCGACCCCGAGGACCGCGGCGTACAACAGGGTCCGCGAGGCGTACACGCGGTGCGTCGTGCCGGCGACGTGGGCCGCGCGCATCCGGTCGCGCTGAGCCTGCCGCCGCGCCTCGTTCTCGCCGACGTAGTCGCCGAACGCCGACAGGGCGACGCGGGTGACGAACAGGTCGGCCCGGTCGTCGACGAGCGGCAGCGCGAGCGCGAGACAGACCGCGACCGCGGCGACGAGGGGGAGGTACTCGATCATCGGTCCGTGGCGTCGGATCCCGCGTCTCCGGCGCGCGCGCCGTCGCCGTCGGAAGCGTCGGGGCCGCGGTCGGTGCCGCCGCCCGGCGAGGCGTCTTCGGCCGCGAACTCGTCGGGGTCGACGCCGTCGGCCGCGGCGGCGCGCTCGTCGAGCTTCTCCATCACGCGGTCGGCGTCGGCGTAGTACTCGTTGACGAGGGCGGTGAACGTGCGGTAGTCGTCGATGCCGAGCGCGGAGAGGAGTTCGAGGAATCGCTCGCGGCGCCGGACCTCGCGGAGCAGCTCCGACCGGGACCAGCCGCGCTCGTCGGCGATCTCCTCCAGCAGCGACGAGTCGTTGCGCCGGAACGTGTCGGAGTCCGGCCGCCACTCGAACGCCGAGGAGTAGTCGAGCTCCCCGGTGCGCTGGTCGATACCGCCGATCTCGCCGATCGTCTTCGCGCGGCGGACGCGCTCGTCGTCGGCGCGGGTGAGCGTCTGGACCGACAGCATGTCGAGCGACTGAACCATCGCGCGCGGCACGTTGATCGGCTCGTTCTCCAGCCGGTTGATCACGGTCTCGATCGAGTCGGCGTGCATCGTCGAGAACGTGGTGTGACCGGTGTTCATCGCCTGGAAGAGCGTGATCGCCTCCTCGCCGCGCACCTCGCCGACGACGATGTACTCGGGGCGGTGGCGCAGCGCCGACCGCAGAAGGTCGTACATGTCGATGTCGGTCCCCTCGTACCGGCGCTCGCGGGTGACCGCCGAGAGCCAGTTGTCGTGGTACAGCGAGAGCTCGCGGGTGTCCTCGATGGTGAGCACCTTCGCCCGCGGCGGGACGAACATCGACACCGCGTTCATCGAGGTGGTCTTCCCGGACGCGGTGCCGCCCGCGAAGATGAGGCTCTTGTTGTGCTCGATACAGAGCCAGAAGTACGCCATCTGCTCGACGGAGAACGTGCCGTACTCCACGAGGTCGACGGGGGTGAACGGGTCCTCGGCGTACTGGCGGATCGTGAACGCCGAGCCGCGCGGGGTCACCTCCTCGCCGAGCGCCAGCTCCGCGCGTGAGCCGTCGGGGAGCGTCGTCTCGACGATGGGGTCGCCGACCGAGACGTGGCGGCCGGACTGCTGCGCGAGCCGGATCACGTAGCTGTCGAGCGCCTCCTGTCCGAAGGAGACGTTCGTCTCGATGTCGGTGTACTCGTCGTGGTAGACGAAGATCGGGAGGTCGTAGCCGTCACAGGAGACGTCCTCGATGTGGCGGTCGTTCAGCAGGGGGTCGACCTTCCCGAAGCCGCGGAAGTCGCGGTAGAGGTAGTACACCAGCGCGTGGAACGTGTCCATCTCGGCCTCGACGCCGTACCCCTCCAGCAGCGTCTCGAGTTCGGTCCTGAGCGTCTCCTCGTCGGTCTTGCCGCTCCCCTCGCGGTAGAGGAGCGGGTCGCGGATGTCGTCGACGACGCGGTCGAGGAGCTCGCGCTCGAACGCGTCGAGCTCGGGCTCGACCGCGTAGTAGCGGTGTTCGCTCTCGGCGTCGTCGTAGGTGATCACGACGTACGCGTACGGCGCGTTCACCCAGTACCGGTCGACTTCGGTCTCGTCTTCCGGAACGACGAACGACGCGAGCGGGCCGTCCTCGCCCGGGCGAAACGGCCGGACGTCGAGCGTCGACCCCTGAAGCAGCTCCCACGTCCGGGAGAGCCGCCGCTGGAGGGCCTCGATCCGGTCGCCGAGGTCGCTCCCGCTGGCCTCGCTCGCCATGGATACGGTGCCCTAGAGGCGGGGGGAAGTTAAACTACCCCCGACGATTATCAGGACCGACATCGAGGTCCGCCGCCGCGGTCCCGACCGAGTGCCGATCCGGTCCCGGCGCGGCGCGGACGCCCGAGTATCGTCGGTTCCGCGCCGCCGCTCCGCCCGTTACGTTGATACGGCCGGACCGCAAAGCATCCGATAGGAAATGCGGCGTGACTACTTCGAGTTGACCGTCGAGGGCGTCGGAAACGACGCCGGCTCCCAGTCGCCCCCGCTGGTGCGGATCGACTTCCACGGTCCGGAGGATCTCCTCCGCGAGCGACTCTCGGGGGGCGAAAGCGAGGACATCATCGTCGAGACGGACGACGACCTGCTCGCGGCCGACCAGATCGACGTCGCCTTCCGGCTCCGCGAGCCGCTGGACGAGGCGGACGAGCCGGAGGGCGTCGTCGGCGTCACCAACCGATACACGGGCGACTTCATCCTCGAACTCAACGAGACGGCGACGGACGTACTCCCGTTCATCCACGCCGCGCGCGACGCGACCGACGACGGCGACGCGCGGTACCGCGTCGAGATCGATGTCGACGGCGAGCGCCTCGTCGCCTACGACAAGGACACCTTCCTCGTGTACGACCAGGAGGGGAACCTGCTCCGCAGCGAGAGCCTGATTCCCTCCGGCGTCGAGCTGTAGACCGGTTTTTCGGACTCAGAGGCTGACGCTGTCGGGAACGAACCGGACCGCGTCGCCCGGTCGGAGGTCGAACGCGCCGTCGCCCCGGCCGTCGTTCACGTCACACTCCGCGTAGCCGTGGCTCCCGACCGTGACGAGGCGCTCGCCGGGGTCGACGGCGCCGAACGTCTCCGCGACCGGCGTGAGGTCGCCGTTCACGCGGACCCAGTCCCGGCCGCGGACAAGCTCGCCGGGGACGTTGGTGATCACGTTGCCGAACCGGTCGATCGCGAGCACTTCGCCGTCAACGGCGACCACGTCGCCGGTGTCGGCCTCGTCGTCGGTACCGTCCTCGCTGTCGGTGCCGTCCTCGGCGTCGGTGCCCTTCTCGGCCTCGCCCGCGTCGCGTTCGACCGACGGCTCGGGAAAGCGGACGTCCACGGGGTCGTTCGCGGGCGCGAGGTCGTCGATCCCCGCGAGCGCTTCGGCGACCGCGTCGACCGCGGGCTCCCCGTCCGACGCCGTCAGTTCGTCGTCGAGCGCCGTCCGGACGCGGGCCGCGGTCGGCGCGAACACGTCGCGGCCGTGGAACGTCTCGCTCGCGGGGTCGTCGACCGCGATGGACCAGACCTCGACATCCGACTCGTCGGCCGCCAGCGCGCGGGCCGGCGGCATCGCGAGCCCGTTGTCGGGCGCGACGATGACGTGCGCGCCGGCCCGGACGACGAGGGCGTCCCGGTCGGTGCCGACGCCGGGGTCGACGACGGCGCAGTGGACCGCCGGCGGGAACTCCGGGAGGACGAACCGGAGCCAGAACGCGGCGGCCCGGGGGTCCCCGCGCGGCAGATCGTGCGCAACATCGATCAGCTCGGCGTCAGTGTGCCGGCGAATCACTCCCTTCATCGCGGCGGGGTACGGCGACCCAAAGTCCGAGGTGAGCGTGATCATACCGGAACCCGCGTGCGGCGCGGGGTTAAATGGAACGGGCGTCGTCGTCGCCGGTCTCCGTATCTGTCCACGAGCAGGCGGCCGGAGCGTCGGAGTCGGCGCCGAGGCTTCGAAGCGATCGGCGGTCGGTCCGCGATCGGCGGTCCGAGGCGATCAGCCCTCTTTACACGGATCGCCGCGCTACAGGTCGGACGGCTCGCCGCCGTTCGAGTCCGTCTCCGCGATCCGGCGGATGCGCTCGACGCCGTCGACTTCGCGGATCACGTCGACGACGGGGTCGGGGACGAGGTCGGCCCACTCCCGGCCGCGGATCATGCGCTCGCGGAGTTCGGTCCCCTCCAGCACGTCGCGGCGGAACATCGGCGACTGGCGCACCTCGACGCCCGCCTCCTCGAACAGGCGGACCACGAGCGGGTTGTTCGAGTAGGCCACGTCGAAGCGCGGGGTCATGCTCTGGACGTGGCTCACCCACACGGAGTTCCGGTCGAGGTCCTCGATCGGGACGACGTAGGTGGTGGCGTCGAGCTCCTCGACCGCCTTCGTCACCATCATCACGCGCTCGCCGGCGGTGAATGGGTTCCGCGTGGTGTGAGAGTCGCCGGCGGAGCCGATCCCCAAGACGAGCTCGTCGACCTCCGCCGCGATCTCTTCCACCATGTGCCGGTGGCCGTGGTGGAACGGCTGATACCGGCCGATGTAGAACCCCCGCATGAGTCTACGTACCGTCGGCGTCATTTATAAACCCCGTGGGAACGCTCGCGGGGCGTGATCGGTCGATATACGGCTTGAAAGCGGTGTTTACTGCCCCCGGGGCTACCCCTCCGGGGGGAGAAAGTATATCAGTAACCGACCCGTCCTTTTCGATAGCGACACCCGATTCTATGAGCAACGAGAAGGACACGAACGACCCGACGGCCGACGACCCCGACGAACCGCCCCACGGCGGCGTCGACGACTCGAGTCCGGCGGGGAACGGCGAGGACGCCACGCCCGGCGACCCCGAGCCCGACGACGGCCCGGCGAACGAGTCCGGCGTCGACGAGGACCCGGCCGCGGACTCCGACGACGACCCCTGGGACGACGGGGTCATCGTGGACGACGACGGGTTCGACGAGGGTCGGAACGGCGACGCCGCCGATCCGGCCGACGACGGCGGGATCGACGAGCTCGGCAGCACCGTCGAGGTCGAGGGCGCCGAGATCGAAGAGGACCCCGACGAGGACGACCTCCTCGGCGGGCTCAAGATAGACACGACGGCCGAACTGGAGATCCCGGACCGGCTCGTCGACCAGGTCATCGGGCAGGAACACGCCCGCGACGTGATCATCAAGGCGGCGAAGCAGCGGCGCCACGTGATGATGATCGGCTCCCCCGGGACGGGGAAGTCGATGCTCGCGAAGGCGATGTCCGAGCTCCTCCCCAAAGAGGAGCTTCAGGACGTGCTGGTGTACCACAACCCCGAGGACGGCAACAAGCCGAAGGTCCGGACGGTGCCGGCCGGTAAGGGCGACCAGATCGTCGAGGCGCACCGCGAGGAGGCGCGCAAGCGCAACCAGATGCGGTCGCTCCTGATGTGGATCATCATCGCCGTCGTGCTGGGCTACGCGCTCATCATCGTCGGCCAGATCCTCGTCGGCATCATCGCGGCCGGCGTGGTGTACCTCGTCTTCCGCTACCTCAACCGCGGTTCGGATGCGATGATCCCGAACCTGCTGGTGAACAACGGCGACACGAAGACCGCGCCGTTCCGCGACGCGACCGGCGCGCACGCCGGCGCGCTGCTCGGCGACGTGCGACACGACCCGTTCCAGTCCGGCGGGATGGAGACGCCCAGCCACGACCGCGTCGAGGCGGGCGCCATCCACAAGGCGAACAAGGGTGTGCTGTTCATCGACGAGATCAACACGCTCGACATCCGCAGCCAGCAGCACCTCATGACGGCGATCCAGGAGGGCGAGTTCTCGATCACGGGCCAGTCCGAGCGCTCCTCGGGCGCGATGGTCCAGACCGAGCCCGTCCCGACCGACTTCGTCATGATCGCGGCCGGGAACCTCGACGCGATGGAGAACATGCACCCGGCGCTGCGCTCCCGGATCAAGGGGTACGGTTACGAGGTGTACATGGAGGACACCATCGAGGACACCCCGGAGATGCGCCGGAAGTACGTCCGGTTCATCGCCCAGGAGGTCGCGAAGGACGGCCGCCTGCCCGAGTTCTCGGCGGAGGCCGTCGAGGAGATCATCCTCGAGGCCAAGCGCCGTTCCGGCCGCAAGGGCCACCTCACGCTGAAGATGCGGAACCTCGGCGGGATGGTCCGCGTCGCGGGCGACATCGCCCGGGGCGAGGACGCCGAGATGACCACCCGCGAACACGTCCTTCAGGCGAAGGGGCGCTCGCGCTCCATCGAGCAGCAGCTCGCCGACGACTACATCGAGCGCCGCAAGGACTACGAGCTCCAGGTCTCCGACGGCTACGTCGCCGGCCGCGTCAACGGCCTCGCGGTGATGGGCGAAGACTCCGGGATCATGCTCCCGGTGATGGCCGAGGTGACGCCGACCCAGGGCGGCGGGCAGGTGATCGCCACCGGCCAGCTCAAGGAGATGGCCGAGGAGTCGGTCCAGAACGTCTCGGCGATCATCAAGAAGTTCTCCGACGAGAACATCTCGGAGAAGGACATCCACATCCAGTTCATCCAGACGGGCCAGCAGGGGGTCGACGGCGACTCCGCGTCCATCACGGTCGCGACCGCCGTCATCTCCGCGCTGGAGAACGTCGGCGTGGACCAGAGCCTCGCGATGACCGGCTCGCTGTCGGTCCGCGGCGACGTGCTCCCCGTCGGCGGGGTCACCCACAAGATCGAGGCGGCCGCGAAGGCCGGCTGCGACCGAGTGATCATCCCCGCAGCCAACGAGCAGGACGTGATGATCGAAGACGAGTACGAGGAGATGATCGAGGTCATCCCGGTCTCGCACATCAGCGAGGTCCTCGACATCGCCCTCGAGGGCGAGGCCGAGAAGGACTCGCTCGTCTCCCGGCTGAAGTCGATCACGGGCTCCGCGCTGAAGGACGGCAACGTCTCCGGCCCGTCCAACCCGAGCCCGCAGTAGGCGGCTCCGCGCCCCGCGGTCCGATTTCTTCTGTCCTCGCTTTCGTTCCGGCGAGCCGCCGCACCGCGGTCTTCGCCCGCGGTTCGAGTGCCGCCCGCCGAGTCCGGTCTCGGTCGCTTATCGAGCGAGGTTGTCTCCGCCGCCAGTATTTTGTAGAATATACACAATACTGATGCGCCAAACAAACGATTCACCGACGGGGACAAGACGTATTTCGCGGCGATCGATACGCTTCCAACCCGGCTATAGCCACAGGAGCGCGTTTCGGTCGATATCGCGGAGGGGACGCCGACCACTCCGAGTGAATCAGCGGGCGGAATTAATAAGTTAGTATAGCACATACTACGCAATACAGATGTCAGGGATCGCGATCGTCGGCGGGGGACCGACCGGACTGAACGCCGCCATCTACACCGCTCGGGCGGACAGGCGAACGCTCGTGTTCGACGACGGGGGCGGGACCACCCGTGACGTGGACACGATGGAGAACGTCTACGGGTTCCCGGACGGGGTCACGGGCCCGGAGCTCGTCGATCTGGGGCGAGAGCACGCGCGGAAGTACGACGCCGAGATCGTCGAGGAGGAGGTCGTTCGGATCGAGCCGGACGGCGACCGGTACCGCGTCGAGACGACCGTCGACGAGTACGTCGTCGACGGGGTTATCATCGCGACGGGCGCGGACTACGAACGGCCGGCCATCGCGGGCGTCGAGGCGTACGAGGGCCACGGCGTCTCCTACTGCGTCGAATGCGACGCGTACTTTTACCGCGACAGTCCCGTCGCTGTCGTCGGCGACGACAACTACGCCGCGACCGAGGCGTTGATGCTGCTCGACTACACCGACGACGTCCGGATCCTCACCAACGGGTCGGCGTTCGAGGCGGACGACGGCTTGCGGGACCGGGTCGCCGACGCGGGGATCCCGGTGGTCACCGACGACCTCGATCGGCTCGCCGGCGAGGAGGTCCTCGAAGCCGTCGTCACCCGAGAGGGCGACGAGATCCCGGTCGACGGGCTGTTCGTCGCGCTGGGCACCGCCGGCGGCACCGACCTCGCGGAGATGCTCGGCGTCCCCGTCGAGGGAGACGACATCGTCACCGACGAGGCGCAGTCGACGCCGGTGGACCGGGTGTACGCCGCGGGCGACGTTACCGGCGGCCACCAACAGATCGCGACCTCCGTCGGAGAGGGAGCCCGAGCGGCCATCAACCTGCTCGAGGAGCTCCGCGGGGCGGACTACATCGATTACAAGAAGCTGGACTCGCAGCCGGCCTGACCGGCCCGACCGCTGACGCGCGCGAAGCGCGAAGGCGGCGCGCGGGTCCGGGCTCGCGGGTCCAGAGCGGTTTATATAAGACTCCATAATGTGCCGTGCCGCACAACACGCCCGTCGTTTTAGGTAGGCCTAAATGGTGGTCGCGCTGGCCGACATCCCGTCGGGCGAGTGGGTGGAACTGGTCGACGTGCCGGACGGCGAGCGCCGCGCTCGGTTACTGCGGCTCGGCCTGCTGGACGGCCGCGTCGAGTGTCGCCGCCGGATCCGCAACGGTCCGGTCGTCGTCAGGCGTCGCGGGACGGAGGTGGCGCTCGGCCGGTCGCTGGCCCGGGAGATAACCGTCGAGCGAGCGGCCCCCGACGACGCACCGCGATGACGGCGAGCGGGGACGCGGACCGCGGGCCCACATCCGGCGACGCCGAGGCGTCCGCGGCGCTGGTCGGCGCGCCCAACGCGGGCAAGAGCGTGCTGTTCGGACGGCTCACGGCCGAGTACGCCGACGTCTCGAACTACCCCGGCACCACGGTCGAGACGACCGCGGCGACCCTCGGGTCGACCCGCCTGATCGATACGCCCGGGGTCCACGGGATATCGTCGTTCTCTGAGGAGGAGCGGGCCACGAGGGCGGTCGTCTTGGAGGCGGACGCGGTCGTGAACGTTGTCGACGCCACGCGGCTCGACCGTGACCTGTTCGTGACGCTACAGCTGTTGGACATGGGCGTGCCGACCGTCGTCGCGCTGAACATGATGGACGAGGTCGAGGCCGACGGCGTCGAGATCGACGTCGACGCGCTGGAGGCGACCCTCGGCGTCCCCGTCGTCCCGACCGTCGCCGTCACCGGCGCCGGCGTCGACGAGTTGCGCGATCGGCTCCCGGAAGCGACCGCCCCCGAGTCGACGCCCGTCGACGCGTACTACGACGCGCTCCCCGACGGGATCGAGGCCGGGCGGGCGGAGAAGACACTCCTCGTCGAGGGCGACGAACCGACGGCTCGCCGCGTCGGTGCCGGCGGCCTCGCGGCCGACGGGGGCGACGCGCCGCTCGCCGGCCTCGGAGAGCGGGAGGCGGTGTATCGCGAGCGCCGGACGCGCGTCCGGTCGGTCGTCGAGGCGGTCGAACGGGGTCCCGCTCTCGGACGGAGTCGCGGGGGACGGCTCGGAGACCTGTTGCTGCGGCCGGTGACGGGGATCCCGATCGCGCTCGCGCTCCTCCTCGCGGTGTTCTACGTCATGGGGGTGCTCGTCGCGCAGCGCGTCGTCGGCTACGCGGAGACCGTGGTCTTCGGGCGATACTACACGCCGGCGGTCGAGGCGGCCGTCGCGGACCTGCTCCCGGCGCGCGGGTGGGCCGCGCCCGTCGAGTTCCTGCTCGTCAACGATAACCTAGGGCTGCTGACGGTCACCGTTCGGTACACCCTCGGGGTCCTGCTCCCGCTCGTGGTCGCGTTCTACCTCGTGATCGGGACGCTCGAAGACGCCGGCGTCCTGCCGCGACTCGCCGTGGTGACGGACAGAGGGCTCGACAGGATCGGGCTCAACGGCCGCGCGGTCGTCCCGCTGATCGTCGGCGTGGGATGCGTGACGATGGCGGTCGTCTCCACCCGAATGGTCGGGTCGCGCCGGGAGCGGCTCATCACGACGGCGCTGCTGGGCCTCGCGATCCCCTGCTCGGCGCAGATCGGCGTCGTCGCGGGGTTGCTCGCGGAACTCGGGGTCGTCTGGTGGGGCGGCTACGTGGCGGTGCTACTCGGGGTCCTCGGGGCCGCCGGCGTCGTTCTCGACCGGACGCTCCCCGGCCGACAGGACGCGCTGATCGAGCAGCTCCCGCGGCTACGCCTCCCCCGCCCGACGAACGTCGCCCGGAAGACGGCGAACCGGACCGCCGCGTTCCTCGGGGAGGCGGCCCCGCTGTTCGGGGTCACCGCGGCGGCGGCGTCGACGCTCGAGTACCTCGGCGCGCTCGACGCGATAGTCGGCGCGCTCCGGCCGCTGACCGCGGCGCTGGGCTTACCCGCGTCGTTCGGCGAGGTGCTCGTGTTGGGACTGATCCGCCGCGACTTCGCCGCCGCAGGGATGACGGGCCTGACGCTGTCGGCGTCACAGACCTTCGTCGGACTGGTCGTCGTCACCCTGTTCGTCCCGTGTATCCTCACGATGGCGATGATCCTCAGGGAGCGCGACGCGCGGAGCGCGCTCCTCGTGTGGGTCGGCTCTTGGGTCACGGCGTTCGCCGTCGGCGGCGGCGTCGCGGCCGCCTTGGAGGTGATCGCGTGATCTGTCCCCGCTGCGAGTACGAGTTCGATCCGGCGAACGGGCTCTCGTGTCCGCGCTGCGGCGCGCCCGCGTCATGTTCGGGCGTCTCCTGCGCCGAGTGCGGCGCGTGTTCGTCGCCCTTCGAGCGACTCCGCCGACGGCTCGCGGAGCGACTCGCAGGCGAGCCCCGTCGCGACCAGGACTCCTCCGGGGACGACCCCGCGAGCGAGTCCTGACGAACGCCGGTGCGAGACGGCGCGGGTCGCGGTCGGGCGCTCTGAGAAGCCCCCGTCGCTCGCGCCGGACGCTCGGCCGGGCCGTCGCGGAGCGGGCGTCCGGGTCAGCCGACCGACTCCCAGTTCCGGTACAGCGCCACGCCGAACGCGAGGACGATCCCGCCGACCCCGACCTGCCGGCCGACCGTCCCGAAGTCGCCGTCGAGGCCGGCGACGACCGCTCTGACGGTCATCACCACCGTGACGAGCGCGACGAGCGCCAGCACGGCGTGCCGTGTTTCCATGCGTGAACGCAGTCGCCTCGCCACCCAAAACGATGGCTTGGCGCAGGACAACGTCGGACCAGCGGGCGAGCCGCCGCGTCGCCGCCGAGAGGGCGGCGGCGGGCGCTCCGCGGCCGGTTGTCCTGTGCCAACTCCGGGGTTATGGACGAGGAATGCGCAGTGTTACGCGAGGAGACCGCCGCGTCGCGCGCCGGAGTGAACTTTCCAACCCGGACCCACCACGACATGATCGATCCAGTACTCGCAAGCCGATTCCAGTTCGCCCTGACGACGATCGTCCACATCATCTTCCCGGTGATGAGCATGGGACTGGCCCCGTTCCTGATATACTTCACCTGGAAGGACGTGCGGGGCGGCGACCCGGTGTACGAACAGCTGCGTCGCTTCTGGACGAAGATATTCGCCGTCTCGTTCGTCGTCGGGACGGTCACCGGGATCGTCTTAGAGTTCGAGTTCGGGACCAACTTCGCGGCGTTCTCGACGACCGCCGGCGAGCTGTTCGGCGGCCCGCTCGCCGTCGAGGGGATGATGGCGTTCATGCTGGAGGCGACGTTCCTCGGCGTCTTCGTGTTCGGTCGCGAGCGCGTCTCCGACCGGTTGTACCTGGTGTCCAGCCTCGCCGTCGGGGTCGGCACGTGGCTGTCCGCCGTCTGGATCCTCATCGCGAACTCGTGGATGCAGATGCCGCGCGGCTACGAGCTCGTGACCGAGAACGGGCAGGAGGTAGTCCACCTCGTCGACCCGCTCGCGGCGTACCTGACCCCCCGGTTCGGCTACATGTACGTCCACATGCAAAACGCCGCCGTCGAGTCGGTGGCGCTGTTCATGGCGGGCGTCTCCGCGTACTTCGTCTACCGACACCACGTCTGGGGACACCAGACGGAGAACATCGCCTTCTGGCAGAAGACGCTCAAGATCGCGCTGGTCGCGCTGCTGATCACGGCCCCGCTACAGGTGCTTCAGGGCGACCTGTACGCGCGGCACGTCTACGAGACGCAGCCGCAGAAGTTCGCCGCCATGGAGGCGGTCTGGGACACCGAGGCGTACGTCCCGGAGTACATCTTCGCGATCCCGACGGACCTGAGCCAGTTCACGGACCCCCGCGCGAAGGAGCTGTTCGGTCTCGGCATCCCGGGCGGGGCGTCGTGGCTCGCCAGCGGGGGCGACGCGACCGCGGAGATCCGCGGACTGAACACGTTCGAGACGGAGGCGCCGCCGGTCGCCGTCGTGTTCTGGTCGTTCCGCGCGATGGTCGGGATGGGCTTCTGGTTCATCCTGCTCGCGTTCTGGGGCGGCTACCGGTGGTACACGGGCGAGCTGTTCGAGGACGGGCTGCTCCACAAGGCGCTGATGGCGTCCAGCCTGCTCGGCATCGTCGCGGTCGAGCTCGGGTGGGTCGTCACCGAGGTCGGCCGTCAGCCCTGGGTGATCCAGGGCGTGTTGAAGACGAGCGAGGGGGTCTCTCCCGGTCTCACCGGGACGGAAGCGATGGTCACGCTCGCCGGGTTCGTCGGCGTCTACGCCGGCATCCTCGCGCTGTACACGTACGTCGTCGCGCGGGTGATCCGTGATGGGCCCCCGAGCGTGCGCGAGCTGCGGTCCACCGCCGAGCGCGACGCCGCGCCGGGGGAGGTGCCCGGCGATGACTAGCGCCGTCGACGCGCTCGCGGCGGGCCCGGTGCTCGGCCTGCCGCTCCCGGAGCTGTGGTTCGCGCTCGTGTTCGCGATCCTCGGAACGTTCCTGTTCCTCGACGGCTTCGACTTCGGCGCCGGCGCGATCTTCGCGACGCTTCGCGAAGACGAGGCGCGCGAGGCGGTGCTGTCGGCGATCGGGCCGTTCTGGGACGGGAACGAGGTGTGGCTCGTCGTCTTCGGCGGCGCGCTGTTCGCCGCCTTCCCGTCGGTGTACGCGGGGCTGTTCAGCAGACACTACCTGCTGATGTTCGGCATCCTCGGCGCCCTCATCCTCCGGGGACTGGCGCCGGAGATGTACGAACAGCGCCACGACGCGCGGTGGCAGCGGTGGTGGGGGCGGTCGTTCGTCGCCGGCAGCGTCCTCGCGCCGTTCCTCCTCGGCGCGTTCGCGGGGAACTGGCTCGCCGGGAGCCCCCGGTCGCTCACGCTCGTCGGCGTCGTCACCGGGATCGCCGTCACGGCGCTGACCGTCGTTTCCGGCGCCGCGTTCCTCCGCCTGAAGGCCCGAGACGCGCTCCCCGAGACGGTGACTGAGATCGGCGTCGGGGCCGTCGCGGCGTACCTCTTCGCGGTCGTCGCGACCCTCGGCGCCCTGGCGACTCGGCTCCCCGCCGGCGTCGACGCGCTGCTATCGCCCCCGGTGCTCGCGCTGGTCACCGCCTCCGTCGGGCTCGGCGTCGGCTACGGCGTCGCGCTTCGACGCGGGGCGGACCTCGCCGCGCTCGCGGCGGCCGCGGGACTGACGTACGGGCTGACCGCGGTCGTCGCGGTCCTCATGTACCCGCGCATCGACCCGGCGACCGGGGCGACGGTCGGGGAGGCCGTCGTCTCGACGCTGCCGCTGAACCTCATGTCGATCGGCGCGGCCCTGCTGTTGCCGCTGGTCGCCGTGTACTTCGCCGTCCTGTACTCGGCGTTCAGCGGCCCGATCACGGCCGAGGAGGCGTACTGAGATGAGCGACGGCTCGGAGGCGCACGCGCCGACCCGGCGGTCGTCGGTCGGAACGCTGCTGCTCTCGCGCGTGCTCATCACGTGGGCGGAGCTCCTCGTCGTCGGGTTCGGCGGGGCGGTCGCGGGCGGCGCCGCGTCCGGCCCGCCGCAGCTCGTCGTCTACTTCGCGACGGTCCTCGCCGCGGTCGCCGTGTTCATGTTCAACGTCGACCGGCTCGTCGCCGCCCGCATGCGAGAGGCGACGTGACCGGAGTGCGCCGCGCCGAGCGTCAGTCCGACCGACGGCTCGACCGCCTGAACGGACCGACGCCGTGGCGCTTGGCGACGATGCCGAACAGCAGCGCGGCGCTGGGGAGGAAGAGCAGCGCGCCCAGCGCGGTGACGGTGTCGTCGTGGGTCAGTCCGAGGGCGAATCCCCCGATCCCGGCGGCGAGCGCGAGGAGGGCCGGGATGAGGAGACGGCTCCGGAGCGCGGTCGGCGTCTCGCGACCCGAGGGTGAAAGCTCCATACGAGACAACGTAAGTGCGTCGGGCCCATATCACACGCGTTGTCGAGGGACAACTTCCCGCCGGGACGCGGCCCGACGCCGGCGAGGTCACCGTCACCGCCGCGAACCGAGACCGCACGACCGGACCAGTCACCGCCAGATGTACGACTTCAGCTTCGAGATAACGTACGAGCCCGGCGCCGACGAGTACGTCGACCTGTTCATCGACCGCGGCTCCCTCCAGTCGGAGGCGACCTACTCGTGTCTGGACCCCACGGAGCTGTGGAAGCTCGAGTCGGTGACCGGCGACGCGGCCGACCTCGACGCCGTGGACGAGCTGCTCTTAGACGAGTCGGTCGACCGCGAGTCGATCAGCGGCCGGGCGTGTCGCTCGGCCCGCGCGACGAGCCTGTTGACCGAAGAGCAGCGGCGGCGGGTGGCGTACACGTACGTCTCTGACGTGGACTACTGCGAGTCCGTCCCGCTCATCACGGCGAAGTACGTCGACGGGGGCGTCCTCTTCGAGCAGACGCTGTCCGGCGACACGGTCCGCTGGCGCGTGCTGGTCCAGGACGACTCGAAGATCGGAATGTTGTACGACACGCTGTCCGCGAAGCTCGGCGACGGGCTGTCGTTCTCCTTCGAACACCTGACCGAGGTCGACCACTGGGAGAGCGAGCTGCTCTCCCGGCCCGACGTGCCGGCCGAGCAGCGCGAGACCCTGTTGCTCGCCGTCGAACGCGGGTACTTCGAGACGCCGCGAGACGTGACGCTCGACGAGCTCGCGGCGGAGCTCGACGAGCCGCGCTCGACGGTGTCGTACCGGCTTCGACGCGCGACCGCGGAGCTGGCGAAACGGTTCGCCGACCAACAGTCATGACCGCAGAAACCCCACCCGACGACGATCAGCGGAAGCCCACAAGCGCGTCGCTAGCGGGGCGGTACCCGACGGACGTGCTCGTCAGCCCCGACTGGCCCGTACGCGCCGTCGAGTCCGGGTTCGCGGCCGGCGCCGACGAGTACTACGACCGGCTCAAGGCCGCGGCGACGCGCGCGACCCGCGAGGCGGTCCGCGAGCGGGAGCGCGCCGACGACGCGCAGCTGATCCACGCGGTCCGGGCCATGGACGACGCCGAGCGCACCGCGAACGAGCTCGCCGAGCGCGCCGTCGAGTGGGCGGGGAGCCTCTTCGACGAGGTCGAGCCGGGGATCGAGGGAGCGCGAGCGGTCGCGGCGCGCGAACCCGAGAGCGAAGTCGAGCGGCGGGCCGTCTCGCTCGCGGCGCGCGCCGCCGAACTCGACGACGAGCGGGCCGAGCTCGCGGAGACGATCGGTCGGACTGCGCCCGCCGTCGCCCCAAACCTCTCCGAGATGGCCGGCCCGGAGCTGGCCGCGCGGCTGATCGCGCTCGCCGGCGGGTTAGAGTCGCTCGCGAAGAAGCCGTCCGGCACGGTCCAGGTCCTCGGCGCCGAGGACGCGCTGTTCGCGCACCTCTCGGGGCGGGCGCCGTCCCCGAAGCACGGGATCATCTACACGCACGAGTACGTCCGCGGCACCCGACCCGCTGACCGCGGCTCGGCCGCGCGGGCACTCGCCGGGAAGCTGACGCTCGCGGCGCGCGCCGACCACTACGCCGGAGAGCGGCGGTCGCAGCTCCACGCCGACCTCCGCGAGCGGATGGCGACGATCCGAGCGCGGGCGGACACCGACGAGCCGGATGCCGCGGAGGCCGGCGATGAGTGAGCCGACCCTCCCCGACGGCGTCGAACGGCGTGAGATAGCCGGCGAGGAGCGGTTGGCGACCCGCGGCGAGCCGGTGTACGGCGAGCCGACCGCCGACGGCTGGCGCGCGTGGGACCCAGAACGGTCGAAGCTCGGGGGGATGCTCGAACTCGGGCTGGAGACCGGCCTGACTGGCGGCGAGACCGTCCTCTACCTCGGCGCCGCGAGCGGCACCACGGTGAGCCACGTCGCCGACTTCGCGGGCCCCACCTACGCGGTCGAGTTCGCGCCGCGCCCGGCGCGGGACCTGCTCGACGCCGCCGCGCCGCGCGACCGACTGTTCCCGCTGCTCAAGGACGCGCGGAAGCCGGAGACGTACGCGCACGTCGTCGAGCGCGACGTCGACGCCGTCGTTCAGGACGTGGCCACGCGCGGGCAGGCCGAGGTGGCCGCCCGCAACGCTCGGTTCCTCGCCGACGACGGGCGGCTGCTGCTCGCGATCAAGGCGCGCAGCGAGGACGTGACCGCGGCGCCGGAGGCGGTGTTCGAGGGGGCGCTCGACCGGCTCCGGGAGGCGTACGAGATCGTCGAGACGCGGCGGCTCGACCGGTTCCACGAGGACCACCTCGGCGTCGTGGCGACGCCGAAGTGATCAGTCGTCCGGCTCGAAGACATCCTCGATCCGGCAGTCGAAGTGATCCGCGAGCGCGAACGCCAGCTCCAGCGACGGGTCGTAGCGCTCGCGTTCGATCGCGTTGATCGTCTGGCGGGTGACCCCGACGGCGGCGGCGAGGTCGGCCTAGCTCTCGTCGGTCTCGGTGCGTTTGTCAGGAATGTCGTTTCTCATGTGCGCCGCTTGTAGTAGAGGTGGGACGCGCCGAACACGACGAAGACCCCGAAGAGGGTCCAGGTCGCGCCGTAGAACTCGCCCGGGAGCGTGACGAGGCCGCTCTCCTGTAATGCGAGTCCGCCGGGCGTCCCGAGGACGAAGACGTATGCGAAGACGTTCATCGTTGTCTGGCTGGCCTTGCGGCTGATGGTGCCGTCGCGCTCGTCGTACAGTTCGACGGGGCTGAACCGCTGGACGAGCCCCATGCCGAGGCCGCCGGCCCAATACAGGGCCACGCCGAGGACGAAGCGGTCGACCGCAATACCGATCCACAGGGCGAGGATACCGGCGCCGAGCAGACCGTACCCGACGCGTTTGTAGCGTTTCCGTGAGGAGGGCCGAGTCGCCGCGGAGGTCGTGTGTTCGCTCATGGGTGGAGGTAAAGCGAGCGGGCGTCGGTGTAAAGCTCGCTTTACAGTAACGGGGACTTTACGTTAGAAAATAAATCTGTCGCTGGCGATCAGTCCGCAGACATTCCGCGACAGCGACGTCAGGAGTGCTTTTTGAGGGGTCACCACGACGGCGGCGAGAAGCCGGCGTCTTCGAGGATCGGCTTCCACCGCTTTTGAACCGAGAGCCGCGAGACGTCCATCGCGTCGGCGACGGCGGACTGCGAGCGCTCCTCGCCGCGGATCAGACTGGCGGCGTAGAGGCTGGCGGCGGCCGCGACGCGCTTCCCCCGGTCGTCGTCGGGCGCTCGCGAGAGGAAGAGGTCGACCGCGGTCGAGCGCGTCTCCGCGTCCAAATCGAGCGAGTCGCACGCCTCCTCGACCAGTTCGATCCACGCTTCGTTGTCGACTCGGTCGCTCGCCCGGTACACGCCCCGGGGTAGTCGAGCGAGGAACATAAACGGCCGCGGTCACCGCACCGGTACCGGCGCCGCTCCGCGGAGCCGACGGCGATCGCGTGCCCCGGACCGGGGGCGGCCACTCCCGAGCGCGGCCGCCGCCCTGAAGTCGCCCGCACACGTAGCGCGCGTATGTCGACGCAGACGTGGGACGAGATGCGGGTCCGAGCGCTCCACGACGACCTCGTGGCGCTGTACGAGCCGGTCGACCGAGTCGCCGAACACGGCGCGGACCCCACCGCCGAGCCGGGCGAGGGCGTCCGACAGCTGGTGACGACGATCCTCTCGCAGAACGTCGCCGACGAGAACACGCGGCGCGCGTCGGAGGCGCTGTTCGACCGGTACGACGACTTCGCGGCGATCGAGGCCGCCGACCACGAGGAGCTGCGGGAAACGATCCGCGTCGCGGGCCTCCCGGACCAGAAGGCCGCGCGCATACAGCGCGCGCTGACCGCGATCCGCGAGGAGACAGGCGGGGCGTACTCGCTGGCGTTCCTCGACGCGCTGCCGACCGAGGAGGCGAAGGCGTGGCTCACCGAGATCAAGGGCGTCGGGCCGAAGACCGCCAGCGTCGTGTTGAACTTCCACTTCGGGAAGCCGACGATGGCGGTCGACACCCACGTCGAGCGCGTCTCGAAGCGGTTCGGGCTCGTCCCGGAGTCGGCGTCGAACGAGCGCGCCCACGACGTGTTGGACAAACGCGTTCCCGACGAGCTGATCTACCCGCTCCACGTCCTCCTGATCCGGCACGGCCGGGCACACTGCTCGGCCCGCAACGCCGACTGCGACAACCCCGTCTGCGAGGCGTACTGCGACTGCGAGTTCTGCGAGTGAGGCCGCGGTCCGCCCCGCCGTCGCTTGGCCGCGTCGCGTCGGTAGCCGCGTCGACGCGATAGCTGGCCCCCGCGGCGTCCCGCGGACGCCGGACGCTGCCCGCGGTGCGCGAGACAAACCATTAGCGGCTCCCGGACGAAGCGTGTGTATGACACGCACGACCGTCGTCGCGGGAGTCGGTCCGGGGCTGGGATCCTCCGTGGCCCGCCGGTTCGCCGCCGACGGCGACGATGTCGCGCTGTTCGCTAGGTCGAGCGACTACCTCTCGTCGACCGCCGACGAGATTCAGGCGGAGACGCCCGGCAGTACCCTCCCGGTCGAGACGGACATCGCCGACCCGACGGCGGTCGCATCGGCATTCGAAACCGTTCGAGACGCCTTCTCGCCGGTCGACCGCTTGGTGTTCACCAGCGGGTCCCCGTCCGCCGGCGGCGGGATCGTAGACGTGGATCCGGCCGGGTTCCGCGACGTGATCGACACGCGTCTGCGCGGCGCGTTCCGGTGCCTTCGCGAGGCGGTCGACGACATGGTCGACGAAGGCGGTGGAACCGTCGTCGTGACCAGCTCCGGCCAGTCTCGGCGCCCGTCCGAGGACGTCGCCTACGCGGCGGCGCGCCACGGGACCCGCGGGCTCGTTCGCTCTCTCGCCGCCGACCCGCGGCTCGGAGAGGCCGACGTACAGGCGGTTCACCTGATCGTCGACGGCTGGATCGACAAGCCGTCGCTCCGCGATCGGTATCCGGACCACGACCGTTGGATGGACCCCGACCAGATCGCCGAGCGAATCCACGATATTGCGACGACGCCGGGGACGGTCCACGCGAACGAGATCGACCTGCGACACCCGCGGGACGAGCCGTCGTTCTGACCGGTCGCCGTCTTCCCGCGGCGGTCGCATCCCTCGAACCCGTAACGACAGGTATTTTTGACGTAGCCGGTCTACGAGTTATCGCGCGCGGGTTGCCGAGCCAGGCCAAAGGCGTAGCGCTTAGGACGCTATCCCGTAGGGGTCCGCCGGTTCGAATCCGGTCCCGCGCATTCGTCTCCGAGCACTTCGCGAGGAGACGTATCGCTCCGAAAATTCGAAGCAGGGAACGAAGAGAAGCGGAGTGACTGAGGTTCGAATCCGGTCCCGCGCATTCGTCTCCGAGCACTCCGCGAGGAGAGCAGTCCGACGTAGTTTTACTTGATACCGAGCGAAGCGGCGGCGCTCACCACACGCTTCCCCGATACAAGAACTGGAGGTGGTCGGCCGTCTCGGGCGGGACCCCCATCTCAACGAACATTTCTCGGAAGGCGGCGCGGACGGCGTCTTCCTCGAACGTCCGGGTTGCGCGCGTCTGCGCGTCGACCGCCACGCCGCCGTGGTAGTCAACGTGAACGCGGTAGGTGTAGCCGTCGACCTCGCGCGTCACGGTCGCGCGGGAGAGGACGAACTCGGCGCTGCCGAGCCGCTCGTCGCCAGCGTGATAGACGCGCTCGTGCCAGCCCGACCCGGGCGTGGAGGTCGCATTGACGGTCGTCGCGCGCGCCGTCAGGTCGTCGTAGGCGGTCCGGAAGGCGACCGGCTCGTCGACCTCGACGCTCGGCGTGCTCGCGCCGGGCTCGGTCGGGTCGCCCGTGCTGACCGCCGTTTCGATCTCCTCGACGTACGCCGCGGCGGTCGCCTCGTCCATCTCGAACAGCAGCGCGAGCCGGTCGACGAGCCACTCCTCGGGCGGCAGGTCGTCGACGGTGAGGTCGCCGTCGGCGTCGTCCGGGAACAGCGTCACGACGGTGATCCCCTCCTCGGCGTGGAACGTCGCCCACAGTCGGGCCGCCGACGCGTGGTCGTACGTGACTCTGAACGCCTTGTACTCCGGGCCGAGGTCGGCGTCGAGGTCGTCGATCCCGGTCGGGTGGAACCCGCTCGATCCGACGCGTTCGACCGCGTAGCCGGCCGCGTCGGCTCGCTCCAGCGTATCCTCGTAAGCGAGGTCGGGGACGGTCACGCCGTCCGAGGTGTACGACGCCACGTCGGACCCGACCAGCACCCCGGCGAAGACCGCGTACGCGGCGGCGACCGCGACGACGGTCCCGACGACGGCGACGGCGACCGGTCGCAATTTGTTCACACTACTGATACGTTCCGCGAGGAGATAGCTGTACCGTCGTTTCCGGTGAACCGCTATCGCCGTTTACAACGGTCCGCCGCCGCTCACAGCGGGCCGTCGTCGACGAATCGCGCCGGGACCAGCTGACGGAGGAGCCGCGACGGGCCCGCGGAGAGCCCGCTAACGAGGAGGAAGCCGGCGAAGATGACGCCGAATCCGACGAGCGACCGCACCGAGAGCGTCTCGCCGAGCAGCGCCCAGCCACCCACCGCGGAGACGACGGGGACGAAGTAGAACAGGAGATTCGCGCGCGTCGCGTCGGTCTCGTCGATCAGCGCGAAGTACGCGAGGTACGCGATCGCCCCGGAGAAGACGCCGACGTACAGCAGCGCCGCGATCGCGACGGGCGGCACCGACAGCCCGGAGACGGACTCCCCGGCGCCGATGCTTAGCGCGTGCGAGAGGGCGGCCGCCAGAGGGACTCCCCAGACGGTGCGGGCAGTGCTTGACAGCGTCGCGTCGGCCCGGCGGATCAGCACGGCGCCGAGCGCGCTCGTCACGGCGGCCGCGAAGAGCAGCGGGACGCCGAGGCCGCCGGCGAGCAGCGCCGAAGGGTCGGGATCGGCGACGAGGGCGACGCCGAACAGTCCGAGGCCCATCCCGACGAACCCGCGGACCGAGAGGCCGTCCTCGCCGAGCAGGACCGCGGCGAACACCGGCGTCAGGATCGGATTCAGGCTGAAGACGACGGCGGCCACGCCGCTCGTCACGTACTGTTGTCCGACGAACAGCAGGGCGTTCGTCAGCCCGATGACGAGCACGCCCGTCGCGACGATACCGGCGACGTCGCCGACGGTTCGGGGGCGCAGTTCCGCCCGCGAGAGTCGCGTCGCTGCGAACGCCGCGAGGACGACTGCGCCGATGTCGAACCGGACGGCGACGAAGAACAGCGGCGGGAGGTGTGCCAACCCGGCCTTCGCCGCGACGAAGGTGCCACCGAAGAGGAGGGCCGAGACGAAGAGCAGGGCGCCGGTGCGTCTGGTGAACACGTTACTGCGACACCCGCGTTAAATTGTCGAACGAACGATCGGATTGGAACGAGCTTCTCGGCACAAACAGATGTAACAGTCGGAGACCTATAACGAAATCCGGAAAATATTCCACGACGGGAAACGCACAACACGTCGTGCCGATCGCTCACGGCGTGAAACCTCAACGGTGAGCGAAGCCGGTTTATTCCGGTGGACGCTTGATCGCGTATGGAGGCCCCGCTCGAGGAGATCGAGTTCCTCGCCCGCTCGACGAACCGCGTCGAGGTGTTACAGCTGTTGGCGTCGGCGCCGCAGACGCGGGCGGACCTCGCGACCGCCACGGGGGCGTCGCAAGCGACCCTCGGTCGGATCCTCGAGGACTTCGCCGACCGGTCGTGGGTCAGCCGCGACGGTGAAGAGTACGTCGCCACCGCGACCGGGGAGTTGGTGGCCGAGGGCGTCGAAGAGCTCGTCGCCCTCCTCGAGACGGAGGCCAAACTGCGGGACGTGGTCGCGTACCTGCCGACGGCCGAACTCGGGTTCGACCTCCGCCGTCTCGCCGACGCGACCGTGACCGTTCCGACGCGGACGCGACCGAGCGCGCCGCTCCAGCGCGTCCTCGACGCGATGGCGGGGGCGACGACGCTGCGCGCGTTCTCACACACGCTCAACGAACAGAGCCTCGCGACGGCCCGGGACCGGGTGGCCGCGGGCGAGCAGACGTTCGAGGCGGTGCTCTCGGCCGGCGCCATCGAGGCGCTCGCGGCAGACGACGTCCTCTGGAGGCGGCTTCGAACGCTGGCGGAGAGCGACGACGCGGAGATCCGCGTCCGTCGCGAGGAGGTCCCCGTCGCGGTCACCGTCGCCGATGACACCGTGTACCTGCTCGTCCGCGACGACGGGGGCATCCTCCGGGCGTCCCTCCACACCGACGATCCGGCGGTGCGCGAGTGGGCGGACCAGGCTTTCTCGGGGTACTGGAAGGCGTCCGACCCCTTCGACCCGACGGCGTTCGAGGAGTGAGTCCACGGATCCGGACGGCCGCGGCCCCGTCGCGGTTTGGGAGACGGGTCACGCGTCGACACCGTCGGTCCGACCCGGCAAAACCCACTTGTCCGCGGTACGCGTACCAGCGGTAATGGCCCCTCACGACGCGGAGTTGGCGATCGAGACGTGGCGGTTCCGGGACCGAGCGCTGCCGCGCGTGCCGCCGTCGGGGTGGGGGACGACCGACCGCCTCCGCGAGGCGGTGTGTCGCGCCGTGGCGTGTTCGGTCGACGGCGTCGAGCGCGTCGAACCGTTCTCGGGACCGGCGACCGAGCGCGAGCGCTTCGACGCGACCGTGACCGCGGACTCGATAGACCACGACCTCGTGCGCCTCGTGACGCCGGCGTCGGAGAGCGACGGAGAACAGAAGGAGTTCAGCGAATCGACGGAGCAGTTCGACCTGGACGAGGCCCTCGACCGGCTCTGACGGCCTCGGTGCGGTCGCTACTCGTCGTCCGGCGACGACACCCGCACGACCTGCTTGCCGATGTTGTCGCCGGAGAACAGTCCGAGGAACGCGTCCGGGGCGTTCCCCAGCCCGTCCACGACGCTCTCGCGGTGTTCGAGGTCGCCGCTCGCGACCCAGCGGGCGAGTCGCTCGCTCGCCTCGCCGAACCGCGTCGCGAAGTCGCCGACGAGCAGTCCCTCGACCTTCGCTCGCACCGGGATCAGCTGCGGGAGCTTCCGTGGTCCGGTCGGGACCGACTCGTCGTTGTAATGGGCGATCTGCCCGCAGACCGCGACCCGCGCGTCGATGTTCAGTCTCGTGAACACCGCGTCGGTGATCGGTCCGCCGACGTTGTCGAAGTAGACGTCGACCCCGTCGGGCGCAGCCTCGTCGAGCGCGGCGCGGTAGTCGTCCGTCGTCTTATAGTTGATCGCGGCGTCGAAGCCCAAGTCGTCGGTGAGCCACGCGGTCTTCTCGTTGCTGCCGGCGAACCCGACCACGCGGCAGCCGTTGCGCTTCGCGATCTGTCCGACGACCGAGCCGACCGCGCCCGCCGCGCCGGAGACGACGACCGTGTCGCCGGGCTTCGGCTCGCCGACTTCGAGGAGGCCGAAGTAGGCGGTCCGCCCGGGCATGCCGAGGACGCCGAGGTACGCCTCGGGGTCGGCGATCGCCGGGTCGACCGGGGCGACGTCGTCGGCGTCGAGCGTCGCGTAGTCGGCCCAGCGCCCCTCGCCCGTCACGAGGTCGCCCGCCTCGTACGCGTCGCTCTCGCTCTCGACCACCTCGCCGACGACGCCGCCTCTGAGCGCGTCGCCCACGTCCCACGGCTCGGCATACGACTCGGCGTCGCGCATCCGGCCGCGCATGTACGGGTCGACCGAGAGGTACCGGATGCGGACGAGCAGTTCGCCCGGTGCGGGCGAGGGAACGTCCGTCTCGCGCAGTTCGAAGCTGTCCTGATCGGGCTCGCCGGTCGGCCGCTCGGCGAGAAGCCACTCGCGGTTGGTGTTCGTCACGGCTCCCATTGGGGTATCGGACCGAATAGGGTTTGGACCCCAGCAGCCGTCGTGGGGATCCGGAAGCCGTCGGAGGCGCGGCGATTGGCGGTCCGGTGATGTAGCGGTCCGGGGGTGTAGCGGTCCAGCGGTCCGGAGAGGGGCCGGCTACCCGTCGCCCAGCGGGATCCGCAGGCGGCCGTCGGGCAGTTCGCCGCCGAGCCCCTCGACCGCGGTCCCGAACGCCGCGGAGCGCTCGGCGACCGTCTCTCGGACCCACTCGGCGACCTCGTCGTCCGCCAGCGCCGCGGCCTCGTCGGCGATTTTGGTCGGGACGACGTCGAGGGCGACGAGGTCCCCGTCGTGGACGACGAGTTCGAAGAGCGCGCTCCGCTTGTTGTACACCCCCTCCCGGTCGCGGTAGCTGACGTAGTCGTCGACGAAGTCGCCGGCGTCGTAGACGATCGGAGACCCATCGTGTACCTCGACGCCCTGGAGGACGTGCGCGCTGTGGCCGTGGACGACGTCGACGCCGAGTTCGACGAGCCAGCGCCCGAATCGCTCGTGGACCGCGCGCGGTTCGGTCTCCCAGTTCGCGCCCCAGTGGAGCGAGGCGACGACGAGGTCCGGGTCCGCCTCGGCGACGCGGTCGAGTGCGTCGCCGACGAGGGCGCGCGTCTCGCGCACGCTGGGGTCGAGCCGCGCGAACGCCGTACCCGGGTCGGCGTCGGTCGCCGCGAACGCCGCGGACTGGTCGGTGAGGCCGAACGCGGCCACGGTGAGGTCGCCCGCCTCGAACGTCGCTGGGGCGAGCGCCCCGGCGGCGTTTTCGCCGGCGCCCGCACGGGCGATTCCGGCGTCGGCGAGGTGCCGCCGAGTGTCGCGGAGGGCCGGCTCCCGGTAGTCGAGGACGTGGTTGTTGGCGAGCGAGACGAACGACGCCCCCGCCGCCTCCAGCGTGGGCACCGCGAACGACGGCGGCGACCGGAAGTAGTACGTCTTGTCCGGCCAGCGGTCGCCGTGGTCGGAAACGCAACACTCCAAGTTGCCGACGAGCGCGTCGAGGTCGCGGAGCCGCGGGAGCGTCGACCCCCAAACCGCCGTCGGATCGTCGGCATCCGCCCAGCGGTCGGCGACGCTCCGTCCGAGCATCAGGTCGCCGACGAGGCCGATTCGGGCGGCGGTTCCGTTTCCGGCGTCGCCGTCGGTGCCGCCCGCGTCGGCTCCGCCGCGGTCGTCAGCGTTCGCGGGCGAGGAGCCCCCCGCACAGCCGGCGACCGCGCTGACTCCGGCGACGCCGGAGGCGAGGACCGTCCGACGGGTGACCATCGTCCGGGGTCTCGGAGAGCGGCGACTTCAACGCTCCGGACGGGGCAGAAGGAGGGGAGAGGGGCGTCGTCGGGAGCGCGTCACGCGACGGCGACGCCGTTGCGCGTGAGGTAGTCGCTCGCGGCCTTGATTTCGACCGGGCTGCCGATGATCCGGTACCGTTCCGCCGTCTCGACGACGGTGACCGTGAACCGGTCTTCGAGGCACTCCCGGTGGCCGTCGAGCGCGTGGCGCGGGAGGACGATCTGCGTACTGTCGCGGAGGCTCGACGGATCTGGCATTCGGCGTGCCGAGTGATTATTCGTCGTCGATATAACCGTGTCGAAGTATCGGCGCGCCAACCACTCGTTCGGCGGCGACGCCCCCGTTCGCGGACCGCTGTCGGGCGATTCGATTCGCGGCGGCGACCCGACGACGGCCCGGCGATCCGAAGGAACACCTTTAACGAGCCGAGCGGCCGAGAGACGGGTAATGGGACTGGAGGAGGAAATCGAAGACCTCCGCGAGGAGATCGCCAACACGCCCTACAACAAGGCCACGGAGGCCCACATCGGGCGCCTGAAGGCGAAGCTCGCGGAGAAAAAGGAGAAGCTGGAGAACCAGTCCTCCGCCGGCGGCGGCCACGGCTACGCGGTCGAGAAGCACGGCGACGCCACGGTGGCCTTGGTCGGGTTCCCGAGCGTCGGCAAGTCGACCCTCATCAACGCCCTCACCAACGCCGACAGCGAGGTCGGCTCCTACGAGTTCACGACCCTCGACGTCAATCCGGGCATGCTGCAGTACCGCGGCGCGAACATCCAGATCCTCGACGTGCCGGGGCTGATCGAGGGCGCGGCGGGCGGCCGCGGCGGCGGGAAGGAGGTCCTCTCGGTCGTCCGGACCGCGGACCTGGTCGTGTTCATGCTCTCGGTCTTCGAGATCGAGCAGTACGACCGCCTGCGCGAGGAGCTGTACGCGACGAACATCCGCCTCGACACCGACCCGCCGAACATCAACATCCGGAAGACCCACAAGGACGGGCTCGGCGTGACGATGAGCGACGACGTGAGCCTCGACGAGGAGACGATCAAGCAGGTCCTCCGCGAGTACGGCTACGTCAACGCGAAGGTCACCATCCCCCACGACCTCACGATCGACGAGCTCGTCGACGCCGTGATGGACAACCGCGAGTACCTCCCCTCGATGGTCACCGTCAACAAGGCGGACCTCATCGAAAAGAGCTACCTGCCGACCGTGAAGGAGGAACTCCGCGACCGCGACCTCGACCCCGACGACGTGCTCTTCATCTCGGCCGAGAAGGAGCTCGGCCTCGACGGGCTCAAAGAGCGGCTCTGGGAGGAACTCGGGGTTATTCGGATTTATATGGACAAGCCGGGGCGCGGCGTGGACTACGAGGAGCCGCTCATCCTCTTCGAGGGCGACACCGTCGGCGACGCCTGTACGAAGCTGGGCGGCGAACTCGACGAGCGGTTCAAGTTCGCGCGCGTCTCGGGCGAGAGCGCCAAGCACGATGACCAGCAGGTCGGGAAGAGCCACGAGCTGGCGGACGAGGACGTGCTGCGGATAGTCGCGCGGAAGTAGATTTTCGACCTGACGGCAGCAGTAAAGCCGCTTGAAGTTCCAACCTTCGTGAGACACGGCCAGCGAGTCGACGGGGACTGCCGCCAAAGCCCCAGCCGCGTCGGCCGGCCGCCGCTTCGCTCCGGCCGCCCGACACCAGCGAGGGACCGTCGGTCCCTCTGGCAGCCGGCGCGTAGCGCCGGCGACCTCGCACGCGCTCCTCGCGCCCCATTGGCGCTCGGAGGCGCGCGCCACCGCACCATCGGACCGGCTCATATTCGATACGTCTCCGCGCCCGACCGAAAGGCGCTTTTCGCGGGGCCGCGACCGTCGGGTATGCTCACGGTCGCGCTCGCGGGCAAGCCGAACGCCGGCAAGTCCACCTTCTACACCGCCGCCACGATGGCCGACGTCGACGTCGCGAACTACCCGTTCACGACCATCGACGCCAACCGCGGGGTGACCCACGTCCGGACGCGCTGCCCGTGTCTCGACCGCGACGAGCGCTGCGGGAACGAGAACTGTCGCGACGGGAAGCGCTACGTCCCGATCGAACTGCTCGACGTGGCGGGACTGGTCCCCGGCGCGCACGAGGGGAAGGGCCTCGGCAACCAGTTCCTCGACGAACTGACGAACGCGGACGTCGTCCTGAACGTCGTCGACGCCTCGGGGGCCACGAACGCCGAAGGCGAACCGGTCGAGGTCGGGAGCCACGACCCCCTCGACGACGTGGACTTCGTCGAGGAGGAGATGGACCTGTGGCTCGCCGGCATCGTCGACCGCAACTGGGAGAGCGTCGAGCGGAAGTCGCGCTCGCCGGACTTCGACCTCGAAGCCGCGCTCTCGGACATGCTCACCGGCTTCGGCGCGACCGAGCGGGACGTGACCGCGGTGCTGCGCGGCTTGGAGTACCCCGACGATCCGAAGGCGTGGACCGACGACGACCGCGAGGCGCTCGCGCGGGCGGTCCGCCGGCGCACCAAGCCCATCGTCGTCGTCGCGAACAAGGTCGACGCGGCCCCCGACGACGCGGTCGAGCGGATCCGCGAGGGGACGGACAAGCCCGTGGTCCCGGCGACCGCCGACGGAGAACTGGCACTGCGCCGCGCCGCCGACGCCGGCGTCGTCGACTACGACCCGGGCGACGAGTCGTTCGAGATCGTCGGCGACGTCTCCGACGACCAGCGCGCCGGCCTCGACGCCCTCCGCGAGTCGATGACGGCCCACGACGGAACGGGCGTTCAGTCGGCGCTGAACGCGGCCGTCTACGACCTGCTCGACCGGATCACGGCCTACCCGGTCCAGGACGCCGGCAAGTGGACGGACGGCACGGGCAACGTCCTCCCGGACGCGTTCCTCCTGCCCGCGGGGTCGACCCCGCGGGACCTCGCGTACGCGGTCCACTCGGACATCGGCGAAGGGTACCTCCACGCGGTCGACGCACGCGCTTCGCGCCGGATCGGCGAGGACCACGAGCTGACCGAAGGCGACGTGGTGAAGATCGTCTCGACCGCCGGACCCTAATCGGGGCCGCGGCGGGCGTCGGTGGGCGCATCGCCCCCTCGCTTCACTCCACCGACCGCGCGTACGTCACCTGCTTGGGCTCGAAGCCCGCGTCCCGGTAGAAGCGCCGCGCGCCGTCGTTGCCCCACTCGCAGGAGACGGTGAGGTAGTCGCGGTCCGCCTCGCGGGCCAACTCCTCGACCCGATCGACGACCGCGGTGCCGTACCCCTCGTTCCGGTGTTCCGCGTCGATTTCGAGGTTCACGATATCGAGGTACCGGCCCCGCTCTCGGGCGGGCCGGGTGCCCGTTTCGAGGGTGGTGAACCCGACCGTCTCGCCGTCGACGGCGACGAGGTAGTCGGTCACCGACGGGTCGTCGAGGTGCGCGCGGAAGCCGTCGTCCGCGACCGCCCCGGCGTCCTCGTGGCGTATCTCGTTCAGCGACGAGTACGCCTCCATCGCCGTCGCGAGGTCGTACCACCTGTCGGCGAGCGCGCCGAGGTCACCCTCGTCGGCTTCGACGAGTTTCATGTCGGCTCGGCGTGGCGAGGAGTCTTCAGCCTTGGCTCCGCGTGCGACGGCGTCGCGTGCCTCGGCCCCCGTCGCCCGCCGCCGTGCGACCGACAGGCACATCCGGATCGCCCGAGACGGACGGGTAGAGAGCGGCCATGCTCGGGCTCGAACACGACTTCCGGATCGTCGACACCCGCGCGACCCTCGACCCCGACGAGTCGTCGGTCGCCACCCACGGGCGGGACATCTCGCCGGAGCGACTGGAACGGGAAATGCTCCAGGCCGGGATCGTCCGCGCGGTCGCGAGCCCCGGCCAGCGCGCCGCCGGGCGGAGCTACCTCCGCGCGAACAACGCGGTCGCGCGCCTGTCGATCGACCGCCCGTTCGTCGCGTTCGCCCGGCTCAACGGCCCCCGCGACCCGGGGACCGGGCCCGTGTCGGCGGTCCGGAACCTCCGCGCCGAGCGCGGCGACCACCACGCCCGGCCGGACGACGTCGAGCAGTACTCCTACGACGACCGCTTCCACGGCTTCACGCTGGCCCCCCACGTCGACGGGCTGCCGAACGAGGACGTGCTGACGCGGCTGGAGGACGCCGACCTCCCACTCTTCGTCCACGCCGGCCGGAAATTCCCGCCCGAGGCGGTCGAGACGGAGCTGCTGGACTACGACCTGCCGGTCGTGCTGGGGAGCTTCGGCGGCTACCCGCTGGACGCCGACCTGATGAACGAGACGCTGGACCTGCTCGACGAGTACGACCGGGTGTACGTCGACACGAGCGCCGTGCGCTACCGAGAGGTGCTCGAACGCGGCGTCTTAGAACACCCCGACCGCGTCCTCTTCGGCTCCGGGGCGCCCGACGTCCACCCGAACGTCGGCGTGATGGAGGTGCTCACGCTCGACGTCTCCGAGGACCTGATGCGTCGCGTGCTGGCGAAGAACCCCGCCCGGCTCGTCCCGGCCCTCGCCGAGGGCGCCGACGTCTGAGGCGGGAGTCCCGGGCTCCGCCTTCGCCGCCGAAGCGACGGCCACTTGTCGCGCCGCGGCCGACCGGCGAGCATGAGCGACGCAGACGCCCCGAGCGAGCCCGCCGCGGGCGACGCCCTCGACGACGGCGAGCGCGACGTCGACGACACCCGCGTCGAAGTCGTCCGCGCGACGGGCCACGAGCACGTCTCCGCCGAGCACGCGAGCACGTTCGAACTCACGACCGACGACTGGCTCACCCCGGCGGGAGACTGTATCGTCGGCGTCGAGGCCGACCGGACCCCCCGAGACTTTTCGGCCGAGTTCCGCGAGGCGTGTCGGGACGCGGACGCGACGATCGAGGCGACGCTCGTCGTCGACGCGGGCGACGAGACGTTCGAGCAGACGATCACCGGCCGAGGCGACCCGGACCTCGCGCTGCTCGACGACCGCTCGATGGTCGGTCGGACGAGCGACTACACGGACGACGAGCGGACGATCCTCGTCGACGGCGACGGCGCCGCCGCCGACCTCGACCGCGACCTCGTCGCCGCGCTGGCCGACGGGGCCGACCTCACGCTGCGGCTCGAAGTCGAGCCCGCCGAGTGACGCGGCCGGCCACGCCGTCGTCCACGAATGGCTAAATCGGGAGCTCGGCGTCCGCCCCGACCACGCGGTCGGGCTCGGCGGGCGCGCGCCAATCGGTCGTCCGCTCCAGTAGCTGTACCACCATCCGGCCCGTCACGCCCCAGACGGTGTAGCCGCCGACGTGGAAGTAGTGGACGCGGTGGTCGCCGTACTCCGGATGGTCGACGCGGCGTTCCGACTCGTAGTTCGCGGGGTCGGTGAGCGCGTCGACCGGGAGGACCGCCACCTCCGCGACCTCCGACTCATCCGGGACGTACTCGCGGTCGGGTGCGACGCCGACGAACGGCCGGACCGCGTACTGCGACGAGGTGCGCGTGTCGTCGAGCCGGCCGATCACGTCGACCTCCGACGACCGCATCCCGACCTCCTCGTCGGCCTCGCGCAGCGCGGTGTCCGTCAGCGTCCGGTCGATCGGCTCGCGGCCGCCCCCGGGGAAGCTCATCTGTCCGGGGTGCTCGCCGAGGTGCGCGGCGCGCTTGGTGAACAGCAGGTGGGCGTCGCCGTCGCGCGCGATCACCGGCGCCAACACGGCCGCCTCGCGCCGCCCGGCGAGCGACTGCGGCGCGTGGCGGCGCACCCCCGACAGGTCCATGGGCGACGTAGGCGACGCGAGGCGGTTAACGTTTCCCCGGATTCCATCTGTGCGGGACGTGACCGGGGTACACGTTCGGGGCGGACGCGGCGCTGCGGTCGGGTTCGGACCTTTTAAGCCCGCGACACCCGCTTTCGAGAGTAATGAGCGACGACGACCAAGAGCTCGGGATCACCGAGTCCAAGACGCACAACACGGGCGAGTGGTACGCCGAGGTCGTACGAAAGGCCGGCCTCGCCGACTACGGGCCGGAGGGGATGAGCGGCTTCATCGTCACCCGTCCGCGGGCGTACGCGGTCTGGGAGCGGCTCCAGGGGTTCCTCGACGCGAAGTTCAAGGACACCGGCGTCCAGAACGCCTACTTCCCGATGTTCATCCCCGAGTCGTACCTCGAACGGGAGAAGGACATCGTCGAGGGGTTCGATCCCGAGGTGGCGTGGGTCGACGAGGCGGGCAACAAGGAGCTCGAGGAGCGGCTCGCGGTCCGGCCCACCTCCGAATCGATCATCACGCCGTACATCAGCCAGTGGGTGCGGAGCCACCGCGACCTCCCGCTGCGCGTGAACCAGTGGTGCTCGGTCGTGCGCTGGGAGGCGACAGAGACGAAGCCCTTCTTCCGGACGAAGGAGTTCCTCTGGCAGGAGGGCCACACGGCGCACGCGACCCGCGAGGACGCGTGGGCGGAGACGATGACCCGGCTCGACCAGTACGAGTCCGTCTACGACGACCTGCTGGCGATGCCCGTCCTGAAGGGGCAGAAGCCGGACCACGACAAGTTCCCCGGCGCGGACACGACGACGACCGTCGAGGCGCTGATGCCCGACGGGAAGTCGGTCCAGGCGGGCACCTCCCACCACCTCGGGCAGTCGTTCGCCGAGGCGTTCGACATCACCTACTCGGACGAGGACGAGGAGGAGCGCGTCGCCCACACCACCTCGTGGGGGCTCTCGTGGCGCGCGCTGGGCGCGCTGATCATGACCCACTCCGACGAGCAGGGGCTCGTCTTGCCTCACACGGTCGCGCCCACGCAGGTCGTCGTCGTCCCCATCTGGCAGGAGGACACGAAAGAAGACGTCCTCGACTACGCCGAGGGCGTGGCCGACGACCTCGACGATGCCGGGATCCGGGTCGAGCTCGACGACCGCGACGAGCGCAACCCCGGGTTCAAGTTCAACGAACACGAACTCAATGGGATCCCTCTCCGGATCGAGATCGGTCCCCACGAGGTCGACGACGAGGAGCTCACGCTGGTCCACCGGCCCGACGGCGAGAGCGTCGAGGTCGACCGCGAGGCCGTCGCCGAGACCGTCCGCGACCAGTTCGACGAGATATACGCCAAGCTGTACGCGACCGCGGAGGAGACCCTCGACGACGGCGTGCGCGAGGCCGACGACCGCGCCGAGATCCTCGGCACGCTCGGCCAGCACGGCGGCTACGTGAAGGCGCCGTGGTGCGGCGACGAGGCCTGCGAGGAGCCGATCAAGGAACCGATGGCCGCCGAGATCGTGATGGTCCCGTTCGACGACGAGGACCCCCTCGCCGACGGGGACCACGAGGAGACGTGCGCGATGTGCGACGACGCCGCCGAGCGGACGGCGTACTTCGCGAAGACGTACTGAGTCGCGACGGCGCGTCCTCCGCGGAGGCGACCCGCAGTTGTCACTCGTTTTTGAGGAATCGAGCCGTCGCGGTCTCGTCGGGCGATTAATCCGCGTTGATCCGGCTTAACGGAGTTCCGGATATATACGATCGGAGGGCGTAGACGCTGGTAATGAACCGCTGGATTGCGAGTCTCGTCGTCGCGGCCGTCGCCGCGGCCCTGATCGTCGGAGCCGCCGCCGCCGCGCCGGCGGGCATGGTGACCGCACAGACCGACCCGGAGAACGGGAGCGGTGGGGACTCGGGCGCCGAGAGCGCGAGCGGCGCGAACGCGACGGGCGACCTCAGTCCCGGCGAGCGGCTCGCCGGCGTCGTCGGCGTTCAGGGCGCGGAGATCGAGGGCGAGGTCGAATCGCGAGCGTTCGAGGTCGCGCTCCGGGAGTCCGAGACCAACGAGAGCCGCGCCGCCGTCGTCGCGGAGCGGCTGAACCGGACCGCGGAGCGCCTCGCGGAGCTGGAACAGCGACAGGACGAGCTCCGCGAGCGCCGCGAGGCCGGGGAGCTGAGTCAGGGCGCGTACGCCGCGCGGATGGCGACGACGACCGCGCGGATCGAGACGCTCTCGCGGGGGCTGAACCGGAGCGCGAGCGCGGCCGCCGAACTCCCCGCCGCCGTCCGGAACGAGACGGGCGTCGACAACGAGCGGCTGGCGACGCTGCGCGAGCGCGCGAACGAACTCAGCGGCCCCGAGGTCGCCGCCATCGCCCGCGGCGTGGCGGGCAAAGACGTCGGCGGACCGGTCGCCCCCGGGCGGCGCGGCCCGCCGGGCAACGGGACCGCACGCGGCCCGCCCGTCGACGCCGGCTCACCCGGGATGGGGCGGCCCGGAGGGGATTCGGGAAATCGATCGGCCGGGCCGCCGGGAGCGAGCTCGGGGAACGGATCGATGGGAAAGCCCGGGGCCGGTTCGGGAAAGGGTCCGGGCGGTGAGCCCGGTAACGGGTCCGTCGGACCGCCGGCGTCGGGGAGCGCGAACGGGACCGGAGCCGTCGCCGCGGACGGCCCGAACCGGTCCGACCCCCCGGGATCCGGCACCGCGACCGGCGGCGGAGCCGGCAACGCGTCGACCGGCGGTCCGACTGACCCGGGGAGCGAACCCGGGAGTGAAAGCGGGCCGAGCGATGACGCCTCCGACGGAAACGGTTCAAGCGATGACGCCTCCGACGGAGACAGTTCGAGCAACGATAGCTCTGACGGAGGCAGTTCGAGCGGCGCCTCCGACGGAAACGGTCCGAGCGGCGGCCCCGACGGAAACAGTTCGAGCGGCGGCGCGGGCGCCCCGCCGACGACCGTCGGCAGTCCGCCTCGCCTCGATGCGTGAAGTCGGTGGCGCCGTGAACCCGCACACACCCGCCGCACCGCTGGCGGCGGCACCGCGTAACCGTTCCGCATGGGAAGGAATTTACCGGCTCTCCGTGTGGCGTAGGACGTGAAGCGAGCGCCGGTCCTCCTCGCCGTCGTCGCACTCCTCGGGGCCGTCGGTCTCGCCCTCGCCGCCGGCGGCGCGGGCGCGGTCCCGTTCGAGGGCGGCTTCGCACAGATGGACGTCGAACCGGACGACGTGTCGATGGCGGTCGCCGTCCAACCGGACGGCGACGCGCAATGGACCGTCGAGTACCGGATCCGGCTCGGCACCGACGAGGAGGAGCGGGCGTTCGAGCAGCTTCGCGCCGACGTGGAGAACGACACGGACGCGTACACGGCCCGGTTCCGCGACCGGATGGCCTCGACCGCGGCGACCGCCGAGTCGGCGACAGGGCGCAACATGACCGTGTCGAACGCGACCGTCACCGCCGAGCGGCGCGAACTCCCACAGGCGTACGGCGTGTTGACCTACCGGTTCGAGTGGACGAACTTCGCCGCCGTCGACGGCGACCGGCTGCGCGTCGGCGACGCGGTCGACGGGCTGTTCCTCGACGGCTCCTCGTCGCTCATCGTCTCGTGGCCGGACGGGTATCGCCTCGGAGAGACGACGCCGGAGCCGAGCGAGGTCCGGGAGGGGTCCGTCGTCTGGAACGGTCCGGTCGACTTCTCGGCCGGCCAACCGCGGATCGCGGTCGCACCCGCCGGGCCGCTCTCGGGGGTGCCGACCGCCGGGCTCGTCGCTCTCTTCGCCGTGCTCGTCGTCGCCGGAACAACCGCCTATCGGCGGCGCAACGCCGGGGACGACGGCGGAGAGGGAGTCGTCGCGACCGACACGGCGGTCGGGAGCGAGACTGCCGCGAGTGACGAGACTGCCGCGAGTGACGGGACTGCCGCAAGCGACGAGTCGGGACTCGGCGGAGACGGCGACGCGGACACCTCCGGTGAGAGCGACGACGAGGCGGACGCGGCGCCGACCGTCGACAGCGACCTGTTGAGCAACGAGGAGCAGGTGCTTCGCCTCATCGAGTCACAGGGCGGTCGGATGAAACAGAAGCAGGTGGCCGAGGAGCTGGACTGGACCGCCGCGAAGACGAGTCAGGTGGTGACGGGGCTCCGCGACGAGGGCGACCTCGACGGCTTCCGGTTGGGGCGGGAGAACGTCCTCTCGCTGCCGGAGTTCGAGCCGGACGGGGATGCGAGCGACGAGGACGCGGAGAGCGAGGTTGGCGACGACGCCGGGGGAAGCGACGCCGACCGAGGCGACGGGAACGACGCCGCCGGGAGCGACTGATCGGATCGACGACGGGCCGAGACCGGGCGGTGACAGATCCGGCTACAGATCCCGGGAACGGCCGATATGACACAGTTCACCGCCACACTCGCACTCGCCCGGCGAGTCCGTTCGCCGACCGCATTTGAAACACTCGTACACTTCTTCGCCGTGATGCTCGTATTCTGGTCGCATATCTGCGCATACGCCTCCATGGTACATAGACCCACACCTAATATTCTTTTGATAATATAAATCTGATATCGCACAGCGGTGACGGAACGATCAGAAAGAGGCCGATCACGGAGGACGACGGTGCGCACGGCCGCGGCTCTCGGTCGGAAGACGATTCGGTAGAAGAGCCGGAGGAGGGCTTACAGAATAAGGGTTCAAAACCTTTTTCGCCACACCGTGTGAAGTGGTGACCATGCCAATAGCCGACTTTGAGAAGAAGCTTGACCGGACGATGGTGACGATCGAGGAATCCGAAGAGATTCTGGAACGCAACAAGGAGTTGATTCACGACTACAAACAGGATCAGGTGCTCAACGGGCTAAGCCCCGCTACCCTGTTGCGGAACACACAACGGCTCAAGATCGTTTCTCAGGAAGCCGAGAAGCCCTTTGATGAAATGGACAAGAGCGACGTGAAGGGGCTAATCGTATGGGTTCACGATCAGGATTACACTGAGGAAACGGTTGACACCTACAAGACCGTGATTAAGGCGTTTTGGAGTTGGTTGAAGGACGCCGGCCGGGACGAATCGCCGGCGGAAGTGAAGTGGATCCAGTTGAGCAACGGCAACGGCAACGGCGATACGCTTCCGAAGGACTTGCTTACCAAGGAAGATATTGAGAACCAAGTCGACGCCGCGAAAAATCCCCGCGACAAGGCATTTATCTACCTGTTGTATGAATCAGGTGCCCGGATTGGAGAACTAATCGACCTCGCCGTTGGGGATATCGAGGATCGAAACCACGGCAAGAAAATTACGATCGACGGGAAGACCGGTGCCCGCCGGTTGCCCTTGTTGGAATCCGTTCCGCACCTCAACAACTGGTTGAACAAGCACCCGAACCCTGAGAAGGACGCCCCGCTTTGGTGTAAGATCCAGCAAGGGTCGGCCGACGATCAGCTTGGCTACCGCTACATCCGCGAGAAGATCCTGAAAAAGAACATGGAACGGGCAGATATCGAGAAGCCCTCGAATCCGCACCACTACCGACATTCGCGGGCGTCGTTCCTTGCGAATGAAATGACCGAATCCCAACTGTGTGAGTGGTTCGGGTGGGTTCAAGGATCGGATGTTCCCTCAAAGTATGTTCATCTAAGCGGCCGGGATATCGACAACGCCTATGATCAACTTCACGGGTTGTATGAACCGGATGAAGAGGAACAGACACCCGACGTTGTCGAGTGTCTCCGGTGCCAAGAGTTGAACGAACCGAACGCCGCATTCTGTATGCGGTGCGGGTTCGCACTGGATCAGGAAACGGCCGCCGAACTTGAGGACCAAGTTGATAAGGACATGAAAGACGACTACAAGCAGATCGATCCCGACGACGTTGACTCAGCCGACTTGATCGACGCCCTTGGTGACGCTCTTGAAGATCCCGAAGCGAAAGCAAAACTGCTTGAGAAGTTGTCTGAGTGACTGATCCGGCTACTCTTCGGACGCCAAGTATTCCTCAACCAAGTCGTCAAAATCGACAGGGGTTGAGGATTGATAGACCTCTTCGGGCACTGCTTCGATCAGCTGTTCATGTAGTTCCGTCCTTTCCGCTGTTTTCAGAGGAAGATCCCGTTCCCACTTCTCAAGCGGATCGAGAGCGGCGTCACTGTGGACCTCTAAATCAAAGTCTAAATCGACGCCAACAAGCGACCGGCTGATTCCTCTGTAGTCCGCTTCACCGTTCGAAACACCTTCCATAATCGCGTTGTCGATGATATCTTTTGGTTCGTTGCCGATCGCCCGCAGGCCGCGCCATGCGAATGCGACCATGTGTGTAACAGCGATATATTGATTCGCAGTATCTCTAAACTCGGGTTCAGACGCTTCGGGCAAGTCTCCTCGTTTGATATTCCCGTTGACACCATCCGATTCGAGGAACTGCCTGTCAAAAATGAGTCGTAAGTCTCGTTGTCCGATTTTTCTCAATTCATAGAAATCATGAATTCCACTGCGAATTCGCTTCCGCAAATCCGTCTCAAAATTCCGTTTATGACTTCCAGTGCGCTCGATATCTGAGATACCAAGCAAAGTCTTTCGCTGTTCGTCAGTGAGTATCGCGTTTTGCCGATCCGTCCGTGTCATATGAAGATGAATTGCGGTGCCATTCGTATATATGTGCGGGTTCTACTGAGTCGTATGCCACAAGCACCGACACGGGTGATTGAGGACGGTCGAATTACCATCCCGGCACATATCCGCCGGGAGATTGGGGTCGAGAAGGGCGATTACGTCTTGGTCAATATTCGACCGATCGAGGGGGAAGCGGATGATTGACGCCGTCGAGAAGCGTCGTGACGACCTCGAAGCTCTTGCCGAACGTGACGACCTCAACTGTAGCAAGTACGCCAAGGTCCTGCTCGAAGCGGCCGACAACCAGAGGTAACGATGAACTGGAAGCGCACCCGGATAGATGGTCCGGGCACGGACCGCGGAACAAGTGGGACGACACACGGTGAGGTGAGCCGTCATGTCTAATGACAATACCGAGAGTAATAATTCTAACTCCAAAGAAGCGCGACGGTTTGGCGACGATGTGCCGAGCGATCCCGGTTGCCAAGCGGAATTAGTCGAACAGTCGGTTCAACAGTATTTGCGAACACAGCGGTACTTAGAGCAAGAGGCGAAGGAGTACCTCAGTCGGTCGGTCTATTACGACTACGTCGGTAGTGCTCATGGCGAAGAGTGAAGCCGACTGTCAAACAGACACCGGTAGCCCCGTCTCTGTTGCCAATCTGTGGCGCGGCACCCCGCGAGAAGCCGAGAAGACCCAATTGGCTCAATATGTCCTACATGAGCCTGCTGGCGTACCTCTTTCGAAGATCGTTCAGGACGTGTTCGGTCCCGACGCCGTTGAATCAGCAGGAGCAGACTACCAATTAGCCCGTCGTTTCTTCAAGCGGCAAGATTGCTTCAAAACCGACCGACGTGACGGGTTTGTATGGGTTGAACCACAAGATTGGGCGTTGCTCTTGAAGAGTAGTAGGCAAGACTCCGCGGCCGACACTATTCCGCGATCGGTTTCGAGCGTACCGGGATCACTTCCAGCCCGTGCCCCGGACGGGATGGCGGCAAACGTAGCCCGTTCGGTGTTGCGTGATCGGTGTGAGATAACACCCGGTGACTGTAGCACAAATGTGCGGGCAGCTTTACGACACGCTCTTGCCGCACACCGTGAAGGAGTGGATACGGACGGGATGAGAGCCGACCGCGTTTCTTCGCCAGAACGGGTAGCGACTCAACAGGCTGTCTATCTTGGAGCGTTCGAGAAAGCCCGCCGGCATGAGCGAGGAGTCATGTGTACGCTTACGGCTCGACCGGGAGAGTCGGGGGATATGATTGATTCGGCAGTAGCAGTAAACGAATCGATTGACCCATTACGGGATCACCTGAAGCGACAGACGCCGGGTTCGGGACGCCCGCCGGCTGTTGTTGTACGTGAAGTGACCGGCCGGGGAGTGTTACATCTTCATGTGGTTGTCTTCGGCGTAACGCCGGTCGACCTCGATCGGGATGGGCTTAGTCGCTATTGGCACAAAACGCGAGGGCACGGGTACATCAACGATATCGCGGAGGTACGCCTACAAGCGACTCAACGATTGAAGAAGTGGGTCTTTGCCGATCACGCCGACGCACCGACAGGTCGAGGGCGATACGTTAGATCCTACCTCGGTGAAATGCTCTGTGTGTTCCGTGAGGTGGCTGAGGCAACGCCTGAAGAGATTCATCAGGCTGAGGGGCGGGAATGGTGGAAAGTGGCTCTACTGTGGGCCTGCGGCCTGCCTGTTGTGAGTATCTCATCAACCCTCCGGTAAAATTCGTTAATTGACGTATCCAATATAGACAAACAACTAAGTGGCGTCTAAGCGTACCTTTAGCCACCCTGTTGAAGCAGTGAATCCGGCGGTTCCACCGGGTTCCGACCGCTTCCAGTTGGTGATTCACCTATGTCACAAGCAGATTCCCCACCGACGCCGGACCTTGGCACTGAGAACTACGACGCCATGCTTGAGAAGCTTGACGTTGCGATCGAGGAAGTGACAGACAAGGTTGAGAACGGGCGGATTCGGAACCCTGAGCACGAAAAGGTGCGAATCAAATACTACCGAGCGCTCGGCTACCTGATCCGCACCCGCCGGAAGGTGCTTGAGGATCGGGAGCTACAGGAATTCCGTGACGCCCTCGAAGCACACCCTGATATTGAGCTATGAGCAAGCGGCTCACCCGAAACACGTTGCGGGACGTTGTCGACCGGATCGACGCCGACGAACGCCGGCAGAGTGACGACGACGTTACCGTTCTCTGGAACGTTGCGGATCCAGAGAATCGCCCGAATGGTATGACATGGTCCCCTGAATCACGGACGCTTACATACGACCTCTGGAACGCACAACGTGACGCCCTCGAAGCGATCCGGTCCGACGCCGATATCACCGGTTTCCTTGCCGGCTACGGTTCAGGGAAGACTATCTTCGGGGCACGGTGGCTGATCAGACAAGCCCTCGAATACGACGGAAGCCGCTTCTTGGGGATGGGGATCGATTTCACCAAGGCGCGGGATACGACCTTTCGCGTTCTGTTTGAACAGTTGCCGGGAGAACGCACCTCGATCGTCACAAGCTCATACAACGGACCGGAAACGTCTCCGGTCGTTACCGACTACAACCGGCAGAACCACCGGTTGACATTCATCAACGACAGTGTCGTCAAGCTCGGATCGGCCGACAAGTGGAACCGATACGCCGGCGACTCATACGGGGCGGTGTGGCTTGACGAACCCTCACACTACGGGGAAGACCTTCACGACTTGCTGGAAATGATCGGTTCCCGCTTGCGGGGCGTTGCCGGTCCGAAGGCCCAACTATGGACTCTGACGGGCAACGGCTACAACGCGGCGTATGAGATTCTGGAACGCCAAGAAGACAGTGACGGGGAATCTATTGGGCTGAATATCGAACAGATTCGAGCAAGTACACTAACGAATCCGTATCTCGATCAGGGTGAGAAGGAACGCTTCGAGCGGCAATATGGTGAGACAAGCCGAGAAGAGCAAGCCCTTCACGGCGGATTTGCGGCCGCACAAGGATTGGTTTACTCAAATTTCTCGCGGGACGAACACGTTATACCGCACGTCGACGCCGTCGAGCGGGTTCAGGAAGGGTGGCGAATCTATGGCTACGACGCCGGCTGGAACGATCCCCGTGTTCTCTTGGAGGTTGGTCGGACCGACTACGATCAACTGGTTGCCCTTGATGAATTCTACCGGAGTGAGAGTCACGTATCCGACGCGATCGATTGGCTGAAACGTAATGATAAGCCACGGGGGACCATTCACTGTGAGCACGAACCCGCCGATATAGAACGTTTCAACAGTGCTGGCTATTCGACCGAGAAGGCCGACAAATCACTTGATGCCGGTATTGATGAAGTACGCAAGCGTTTCGAGTGTGACAACGCCGACCGCCCCGGATTGTTGATATCCGACAACTGTCAAAACCTAATCCGGGAAATTCTCGGGTACAAAGAGGAACACGTCGGAACAAGCGCGGCAGAGGATCACTGTTGTGACTGCGTTAGGTATCTTGTCATGGGTGAAGGGAGAGCGGCTAAACCGGGTGCGGAATATGCCACGAACCCCTTTGCGAACGATTTCACGCTACCGTAATACTCAGAGGCCGACCGCGGTCGATGCCGACGACTCTATTCAGAAACGGCAGAACCGAATAGAAAAATATGCTGACTGAGGCCTAAGACTCACTTAGAGCGTAAATATTGTTGTCCGCACTCCCGATATAAACATTACCGTCAACTACCGCTGGTGAGGAATATACAGACTCGTATGTCTCGAAGCTCCACAGTTGGTCGCCGGTATTCGCATCCAACGCATAGACATTATCATCGTAGCTCCCGGCATAAACAGTATCATCAACTACCACCGGCGAGGAGTACACTGAATCACCAGTCTCGAAAACCCATTGTTGCTCGCCGGAGGATACATCCAGCGCGTATATGTTGCTATCGTAACTTCCCACATAGACAGTACCGTCTACTACTGCTGGAGAGGATTGTCCACCTTCATTAGCATCAAACTTCCATATTTGATCGCCAGTATCGGTATCAAGCGCATAGACAGAACCGTTGTAACTCAGAGCGAATACCACCCCGTCAAGAACTGCTGGTGAAGATTGTACCGGCCTACCAGTTTCGAAGCTCCACAGTTGGTCACCAGTATTTGAATCCAGCGCATATAGTGTACCATTATGGCTACCAACATACACCGCTCCGTCCACAACAGCTGGTGAGGATCTCACCCAGTCATCGATTTCAAAAACCCATTGGAGATCCCCGGAGGTAGCATCAAGTGCGTACAGGCTATTGTCGTTACTCCCGATATAGACCGTACCCCCAACTACTGTTGCTGAGGAGTATATTGACTCACCTGTTTCGAAGGTCCACTTTCGATCGCCAGTATTAGCATCTACCGCATAGACAGAATCATCTTCACTTCCAAAGTAGACCGTGTCGTCAACTACTGCTGGAGAAGATAGTACCGACCCAGATTCTGATCCGTCAGTCTCGAAGGACCATTGTTGGTTACCTGTGACCGCATCTACCGCGTAGACATTACCATCAAGACTGCCAACGTAGACGATCCCATCAACTACCGCTGGTGAAGATTGTACCGCACCCTCAGTTTCAAAACTCCACAGTTGAGTAATATTTTGAGTAGGACCAACTTCATCGGATGCGTATCCAGTATTGGCTGAATCATATTGGTACATGGGAGAACCACTAATCGAACTATCAGTGGCACTCACACCAGAATCACTCATAATGCCTTCGACGCATCCAGCGAGCGCCGTACTCATTCCAGCGACCGAAGCGGCCAAATATTCTCGTCTTGTGTATCTTGTTGGCATATAACCACCAATCACCAGTTGGGATGTGAATGCCTGATCTCGTTTTGAAAATAGAAAGGTTCTGAACCCTTCTTAGGCAAGCCGGAGGAGGGATTTGAACCCTCGACCTATTCCTTACGAAGGAATCGCTCTGCCAGCTGAGCTACCCCGGCGCTCATCACACAATTCCCGGACGGAAAAATAAGGGTTCCGAAACGGGGACGCAACGGGGACGCGGCGGGAGCCGAGCCGCGCGCTGGAAGCGACGCGCGCGCCCGATACGAATAAGACGAACGTCATAATTGTTCCCATATTACATCTATAAACACACAGGAAACCAGAACACAATACAATTGTATAAGGAAAAAGACTAAATACTCGTTCGGACTTCAATTTGAATGTGCTGACACCGTCCGCGTGCCGAGACGGCGGGGATCGAATCCCTCGGCGGTGCGTGCCCGGTCGGAGCCCGTACCGGGCGGCAAGGGTCTCGTCGGTCGTCTCCCCAACCGCGACTCGGCGCGGCCGTCATCCCCAGTAGCGTTCCGCCGCGGCTACCGTGTGAAACGCGTCACCGACGCGCCAAGCGCAAAATCGCCTCTGGTCCGCCGACCGTCGCCGCGGCCGCTTGTCATGTGACGGGCCCCGGCCGCTCCGCCCCGACCCCCCTCGGGGCGGCGCGGCGTTTTCGCTGTCTCGACGACGGATCGCGAGCGGCGCCGCCGCTCTCCGTCCCGTTCGACGCTACGCGAACAGCCGCCGCGCGCGGCGCACCGCGGCGGAAAGGCCGCCGTATCCGGCGCCGACGACCCCCGCGAGGCGCACCTCGGCGGGCGCGACGCCGAGGCGGTGTGAGACCGGACCGGGGCGCGCGTCGGCGCCCGCGATCGCGACCGTTCGTCCGCGGACCCTGACCTCGGCGGTGAGGTCCCCCAGTCGCAGTTCCCTGACCGCGAGGTCCGAGGCAGCGTCGCCCGGGAGGCGGCGGGCGACGCGGAGGGCGTCACCGACGCTCTCTACTTCGAGGAACAGGCGCCGCTCGGTAGCGTGGACCGACACATCGACCCCGTCGACGGAGAGCGTCAGGTCGTCGGTCTCGACTGCGAGGGCGGCGTGAGACTCAGTCCCGCTCACGGGTCGTGACGCGGACGCCGCCGTCGACGCGCCACTCGGCGTGTTCGACGTCGTCTCCCGTCCCGCTCGGCACCTCGACGGTCATGTCCTCGAACTGGTAGTGTATCTCGGCGTTTCGACCGGTCAAGCGGTCGTAGAGCCCCATCGCCAGCTCCGGCCACGTGGTCGTCTCGTCGATTCGCTCTTCGGGGTCTGCGGCGTCGCTCATACGAAGACATGTTAGATAGTTACACTCATAAGTATATTCCCTGACGTGTCTGCCTCGGTTCGTCGGGCGCGCGGAGCGGCCGGATCAGTCGGCGTCGCGCGTCAGGCGAGCGTCGAGACAGACGTTGTGCTCGTGGGGGGCGTACGACCGGACGACCCGCTCGGTCTCGACGGTGACCGCGTAGTCGTCGCCCGCGGCCGCCTCGATCGCGCGCCGCCCCGGGCCGAACGGGTCGTCCTCGTGTTGGATGTCGTAGTAGTGGATCACGCAGTCGTCGCCGGCGAGCGCGACGGCGGTGTCCAAGAACTCGTCCGCGGAGTGGGGGAGGTTCATCACGAGGCGTTCGGCGGTGTCCGCGTGGGAGTCGGCGAGGTCGCGCACGTCGCCGCTGATCGCGGTCACCCGGTCGGTGACCCCGTTGCGCGCGGCGTTCTCGCGGAGGTACTCGACCGCGCGCTCGTTGAGATCGCAGGCGACCACGTCGGCGCCGCGGGACGCCATAGGTACCGCGTACGGGCCCACGCCGGCGAACATATCGATCGCCGACTCTCCGGGGTCGACCTGCTCGGCCACGCGGTGACGCTCGGTCGCGAGCCGCGGGGAGAAGTACACCGCGGCGACGTCGAGCGCGAACTCGTGGCCGTACTCGCGGTGGACCGTCTCCGTGTCGTCGCCGACCAGCACGTCCCAAGAGCGGACCCGCAACTCGCCCTCGATCGGCGACGCGCGGTTGAGGACCGTCTCGCAGGGCACGTCGGAGGCCGCGACGGCGTCGGCGATCTCGCGGGCGCGCTCGTCGTCGTCCTCGTCGACGATGACGATGTCACCGAGCCGCTCGATAGAGGGCTCGTATCCCAGGATGTCGGCGGGCGTCGTGGGGCGGTCCCGTCGCTCGGCGTCGCGCTCGACGATCCGGTCGGCGAACGCAGCGGGCACTAGTTCGCGGTCCGCGACGGGGATGTAGATCGTCTCGCCGTCGACGGCGATCTGGTGGTCGCCGTCGAGGGCGTCGGCGTCGGCGAGCCGGCTCCGGACGGTCTCGCCGCGCTCGCGGGCGACGGCGACGCAGGGGACGCTCATCGTCGGAGGGACGCGGTCGAGCGAATAAACGGTGACGCTTCGCGGGCCGGACGGCGGGGACCCGAGCGGCCGGAGTCACTCCGCCGGCTCGGCACCGCTCGCGGCCGCGACGGCGTCGAGCAGCTCCGCGTCGTCGACGTCGTCGGCGACGTCGACGACGCGGTCCGCGGCCGCCGCGACCTCGGCGTTCGGGCCGTTCGCTGTCGGGGCGACGTCGCCGTCCGCCGCGACCACGAGCGTCGCGTCGGCGTCGGCCGCGAGGTCGCGCGCCGCAGCGAGCGCCTCCGGGGAAGGGTCCTCGAATGGGGGCGCCGTCACCGCTGTCGCGCCCGCGTCCGCGGCGGCGCCGGCGGCCGTGTCTCCCTCGGGGACTACGCCGACGGAGGGCTCGTGGCCCGCGGCGGCCAGCCGGGCGACGACGCGCGCGCCCGACCGCCCCGAGCCGATCACGTGGACGCTGCGCGGGTCGGCGTCGCTCTCCGGGAACGCAGTGACCGCGGGCGTCCCGGTGGCCGGGTTGCGACCGACGAACGCCTCGGCGTCGAAGGCCGCGCCGACGGCGGACGCCGATAGCACCGACTCGGGCGGCCCGGCGGCCTGAACCCCGCCGTTCGCGATGACGACCACCTCGTCGCAGTAGCGGGCCGCGGCGTCGAGGTCGTGGATCGCGGCGATCGCTCCCCGGTCGCCGCCGTCGACGAACTCGCGGACCAGTTCGAGCGTCTCGACCGCGTGGTGTACGTCGAGGCTGGCGGTCGGCTCGTCGAGGAGGAGGAGCGGCGCCGCCTGCGCCAGCGCCCGCGCGAGCAGCACGCGCTGGCGCTCGCCGCCCGAGACCTCGGTGATCGACCGGTCGGCGAAGCGCTCGACGGCGGCGGCCGCCATCGCGGCGTCGACCGCGGCGTCGTCCTCGGTCCCGTGCGCGTCGAAGCGCCCGAGGTGGGGCGTCCGACCCATCTCGACGACGTGGCGCACCCGGAAGTCGAACGAGAGGTTCGTCGTCTGCGGGACGCTCGCGACGCGCCGACCGACCTCACGGGCCGACAGCGACGACGCCGGGTCGCCGCCGAGGCGCACGGTCCCGGCGTCCGGCTCGACCGCGCCGGTCACCGCGCGCAGCACGGTGGTCTTCCCGGCGCCGTTGGGCCCGACGAGGCCGACGAGCGAGCCGGGCTCGACCCGGAGGTCGACGCCGGAGACGACGTCGAGGTCGCCGAACGAGACGGCCACGTCCGCGGCCGACAGCAGCGGCGCGTCGCCGAACGAGAGCGCCGTGTCGGGGAGGGCCTCGGAACCGTCGCCGCCGCCCGCGGCCGACTCCGCCGCGTCGGCCGCGCCCGTCGTCTCGGCGTCGACGGTGGGATCCGCACTCACAGCTCCGTCACCTCCCGGGTCACGAGCAGGTAGACGAAGAATGGCGCGCCGACCGCGGCGGTGATGATCCCGACCGGGTACTCCGCGGCCGCGGAGCGCGCGACGGTGTCGGCCGCGACGAGGAACGTGCCGCCCGCGAGTGCCGCGGTCGGGAGCAGCGTCCGGTGGTCGGGCCCGACGACGAGCCGGAGCATGTGGGGGACGATGAGACCGACGAACCCGATCACGCCGGCGAACGCGACCCCGGCGGCCGTGACGAGCGCCGAGGCGGCGAGCAACACCCGCTTCGTGCGCTCGACCGCGATCCCCAGCCCCCGTGCCTCCTCCTCGCCGAGCAGGAGGACGTTGAGGTCGCGGGCGTACGCGAGCAGCAGGAGGAACAGCGGCGGCACGACGGCGGCGGTGACGGCCACCTCGCTCCACGCCGCGCCCGAGAGGTGGCCCATCAGCCACGCGACGATCTGCCGGAGCGACTCCCCCGCTTGGAGCTGGAGGTAGGAGACGACCGCGCCGAGGAACGTCTGGACCGCGACGCCGGCGAGCAGGAGGGTAGCGACGGGAGTCCGGCCGTTCCGGGTCGCGATGGCGTACACGCCGAAGGCGGCGACCAGCGCGCCGACGAACGCGAAGAGGCTCGTCCCCGCGCCCCGCGAGAGCGCGACCTCGACGGGGCCGACGAGCGGGAGCGCGACGGTCGCGGAGAGCGCGGCGGGGAAGACGATGAACGCCACCGCGCCGACCGCCGCGCCCGACGAGACGCCGATGATCGACGGGTCGGCCATCGGGTTTCGGAAGAACCCCTGCATCACCGTGCCGGCGGCCGCGAGCGCGAAGCCGACGAGCGCGGCGAGCAGGATCCGCGGGAGCCGCACGCCCACGACGATCCGCTGGTGGACGGAGTCGACGGGGAACGCGAACGGCGACGCGAACGCGAGGTCGACGCCGGGGAGCGTGAGGGGACCGACGCCGGGGACCGGCAACGGGCCGACACCGCTCGCGCTCGCTTCGATTCCGGAGGGCACCGCGAGCGCGTTCAACACCGACTTCACCACCGTCTCAGGCGGGATACGGACGGGACCGATCGCGGCGCTGACGACGACGACGACTGCCAGCAGCGCGGCTATCGCCGCCGACCACGCCGCCGAGCGGGCCCAGGGTCGCATGCGTTCTCCAACACAACTTGTAGTAGATAAATACTTATTGGACGAGTCCGGTCCTCAATTCGATGCGAAATAGCTTCGCAATTGCGATGGCCGCGTTGGTGGCGACCGCCCTGATCGGCGGCGTCGCCGGGACCGCCGCGGGCGCACAGCCGACAATAGCGACGGACAGACCGAGCGCGAGCGCGCAGTTGACCGGGGGCGCGCAACCGGCTGCGGGCGCGCAATCGGCTGCGGGCACACAGCCGGCGGTCGGGTCCGCGGCCGGGGCGGGGGCCGCCCCCGCACAGACCGACGGCGCCTGCGGCTTCCCGCTCAATGCGACCGACGCGACCAGGACCACGATAACGCTGGAGGAGCGTCCCGAGCGGATCACGACGCTCAACCCGTCGGCCGCGCAGACGCTGTGGGAGCTCGGCGAACAGGACCGCGTCGTCGGCGTGAGCCGGTTCGCGCTCTACCTCGACGGCGCCGAGGAGCGTGCGAACGTCTCGGCCGAGTTCGGCGCGAGCGTCGAGCGCGTCGTCGACACCGAGCCCGACCTCGTGCTGGCGCCGAACTCCTCGGCCGCCGACGTGGGGCCGCTCCGCGAGCAGGGGCTCAAAGTGTACCACTTCCCGGCCGCGACCTCGATCGACGACATCGCCGAGAAGACGGAGACGATCGGTCGGCTCGTCGGCGCGTGCGACGCCGCGAGCGAGACGAACGAGGAGATGTACGACGCGGTCGACGCCGCGGAGAACCGGACCGCCGGCGTCGACCGCCCGGCCGCGCTCTACCCGCTCGGCGGCGGCTACGTCGCCGCGAACAACACCTTCATCGACGCGATCATGAACGTCGGGGGCGCCGACAACGTCGCCGCGGAGTACGAGGCGTACCCGCAGCTCTCCGACGAGGTGATCCTCCAGACGGACCCCGAGCTAATCCTGGTCACCGACCCCGAGGCCGCGATCTTGGCGGAGGAGCCGTACGCCAGCACGACCGCTGGCGTCGAGGAGAACTACGTCGTGATGAACGTGGACTACCTCAACCAGCCCGCGCCGCGCAGCGTGATCCGGTCGACGACGACGCTGTCGAACGCGGTGGTCGAGCTACAGGAGGAGGGCAGCGAGTCGACGGACGGCACCGAGAGCGGCGAGTCGTCGGACGACGGCTCCTCCGACGGCGACTCGTCCGGGAGCGATGATACGTCGGACGGCGGCGACTCCTCGACCGACGGCATGGACGGAAACGAGACGGACGCGGGCGGCAGCGACGGCGACACGGGCGCGGAGGTCCCCGGATTTGGTGTCGTCGCGGCCGCGATCGCGCTGCTCGCCACTGGCCTGCTCGCGCGGCGCGATTGAATCGAATCGGTCGCTGACCGCCGGTTCCGTTTCTAAATCCCTTGTCCCATCAGGTGGCTGCGGAGGACGTCGGGCGTCTTCAGCCCGGCGTCGCTGTTGAGGAGCACGACGGTCTCGTCGCCGTCGAAGAAGCCCTCCTCGGCGAGCGCCCACGCGCCGGCGGGGGCCGCGCCGCCCGTCGCGCCCATCTCGACGACCTCGTTCTGCGCCACGGCGACCGCGCTCGCGAGGATGTCGTCGTCGTCGACGCCGACCGCGGTCCCGCCGCTCTCGGTGACCGCCTCGACTGCCGCGGCGCCGCCCGCGGGGTCCGGAATCTCCAGTTCGCCGCAGATTGTGTCGGGCGTCGACCACGGTTCGGGCTCGTCGAGGCCGCGCTCGACGGCGGCCGCGATCGGCGCGCAGCCGGACGCCTGCGCGGCGACGACCTTCGGGGTGTCATCGACCGCGCCGATCCGGGCCAGCTCGGCGAACCCCTTGTTGACGCCGGCGACGACCTCGCCGGATCCGGTCGGGACGACGACCACGTCGGGGGTGTCACCGAGATCGGCGACGAGCTCGAACGCGATCGTCTTCGCGCCCTCGTGGCGGTACGGCGTGGCGAACTCGCCGAGGTCGGTGTAGTCGGTCGCGAGCTGCTCGTCGACCGCGTCGGCCGCGTCGGGGAAGCGCCCGCCGACGACACGCATCTCGCCGCCGTGGACGTTCGTCATCGACTTGTTCGAGAAGGCGCACCGCGAGGGGACGAACGCGTACGACCGCAGGTCCGCCCGGCCCGCGTACGCCGCCATCGATTGCCCGGCGTTCCCCGGGCTCGCGCAGACGAGCGGCTCCACGTCGCCGCCGGCGGCGGCCCGGGCCGCCACCGCGGTCGTCGCGAGCGAGAGGCCGCGGTCGAGGACGGTCCCCGTCGGGTTGCGCCCCTCGTCTTTGACGTACACCGCGTCGACGTCGAGCTCGTCCGCGAGCCGGTCGGTGGCCACGAGCGGCGTCCCGCCCTCCCCCGCGGTGAGCGCGCCGTCGGCCGGGAACGGGAGCAGGGCGTCGAAGCGCCAGTGGCCGCGCGCGGTCGCGGGCGCGGTCCGCGCGTCGCCGCTCGCGCCGCGGGCCGCCGGGTCGAAGAGGTCGTCGGGGTCGACGGCGTCGTAGTCGTAGACCGGGTCGAGTCCGCGCGCCCGCTCGTCGTCGTCGATGGCCGCCGCGTCGGCGGTCTCGTGGACGCGTCCCGACGCCCGACTCTCCAGCCCGCGAAACGCCGGCGTGGTCTCGAAGTCTGCCATACCGAACCTTGCGGCGGCGGCGACTAATCGCTTCGCACTCGGGTGCGGATGACCGTCTCGACGAGACCCCGAACCGCGGTGGCGCGAGGCGCTGTGCGGTCGCCGTCGGGCGGGGCTTCGGAGTGGACTGTGTCGATCAGCGATTTATCAGAAGCAACCCGGCCGAGCGGCTGTGGCTTCGCCAATCGAATCGCCTCGACCCGCCGCCGCTTATAAACCCGCGACCCGATACAGCACATATGAACGGAAACGCCACGGTCGTCGGCGGCGGGCTCGCGGGGCTCGTCGCGGCGACCCGACTCGCGGAGGCGGGCGCGGACGTGACGCTGTACGAGCGACGCCCCGAGGTCGGCGGGCGCGTGCGGACGGAGACGGTCGACGGGTTCACCGTCGACCGCGGCTTCCAAGTCCTCTTCTCGAGTTACCCCGCCGTCGAGCGCGAACTGGGCGCCGACGGGCTCGACGATCTCGACCTGCGGACGTTCGCGCCCGGTGCGACGATCTGCCGCCCGGGCTCGCGCTCGACGCTCGGCGACCCCCTCCGCGACCCGCTGTCCGCGATTCCCTCGCTTTTGAACGACGAGGTCTCCTTCTCCGACAAGCTCCGGACGCTCGCGCTGCGGTACGACCTCGGAAACCGCGACGAGGGCGAGTTCTTCGCCGGGCGCGACGCCCCGATCCGCGAGTACCTCCGCGACTGGGGGTTCGCCGACGACTACGTCGAGAACTTCGTCGAGCCGTTCTACGGCGGGATCACCTTAGACCGGAGCCTCTCGACCTCGAAGCACGTCTTCGAGTACACGTTCCGCGCGATGGGCCGTGGGTCGATCGGCGTCCCCGCCGAGGGGATGGCCGCGCTCCCCGCCGCGCTCGCCGACCGCGCCCGCGAGGCGGGCGTCGATATCGAGACCGGCGGGGACGTGGAGGCGGTCCGGATCGCCGGAGGGGGCCGGATTCCCTTCCGAACCGGAGCGGCCGACGCGGACGGTGCGACCGTGGAACTCGCGGACGGTACGACGCGCGAGACGGACGCGGTCGTCGTCGCGACCTCGCCGCCGGAGGCCCGGCGGCTCACCGGCGTCGAGTCGGCCCCGACCGAGGGCGTGCCGAACGTGACCGGGTGGTTCGCGCTCCCCGCGGGCGAGTCGTTCGAGACGGGCGGCCGGATCCTCCTCAACGCAGCCGACGAGTCGCCGAACGCGGTGGTCCCGATGTCGGAGGTCGCGCCCGAGTACGCGCCCGGCGACCGCGCGCTCCTCGCGGCGACGTTCCTCGGGCAGGAGTCGCTCGACCGCGACGAGCGCGACCTCCGCGACGACGTTCGGGACGCGCTGGACGCGTGGTTCCCCGACCGCGACTTTGGCGGCTTGGAGACCCTCGACGTCCACCGGATCCGGTTCGCGCAGTTCGCGCAGCCGCCGGGCGTCCACGCCGACCTCCCGAAGCCGGACGACCCCGAGGGCCCGGTCGTCCTCGCCGGCGACTACACGGAGTGGTCGTCGATCCAAGGCGCCCTAGAGAGCGGCCGGAAGGCGGCGAACGCGGCGGGCGGGCACCTGTAGCCGGCCCGGTCGCCTCGCGGCCCGCTCACTCCTCTCGCAGGAACGCCTCCTCGCCGCGTTCCGCGACGGCCGCGAGCAGGTCGTCGCGCTGACGGCGGGTCTCGGGCGAGAGCCCGGCGAACGCGTGGTCGAACATCGCGGCGGGGTCGGCCTCAACCGACTCCGCCGCGTCGATCGCCGCGGCGACGACGTTGTCCGCCTCCTCGCGGATCGCCGCGACGCCCTCGTCGTCGATGCGATCCGTCTCGCGGAGGAACGCCTCCATGCGGTCGAGCGGGTCGAGCGCGCGCCACGGGTCAACGTCGTCGGCGTCGCGATAGGCCGTCGGGTCGTCGGCGGTCGTGTGGGCGCCGAACCGGTACTCGACGAACTCGATGAGGACCGGACGCGGGTCGTCCGCGGTGCCGTTGCCGCCCACCTCGTCGCCGCCGTCGCCGTCACCGCCGCGTCGGGCACGCTCGGCAGCCTCCCGCGTGACCGCGTAGCTGGCGAGCGGGTCCATACCGTCGGCGCGGACGCCGTCGAAACCGTACGCGGTCGCCTTCCCGGCGAAAGTGTCGCTCGCGGTCTGTCTCCCCCTCGGGACCGAGATTGCCCACCCGTTGTTGTGACAGCAGAATACCGTCGGCGTGTCGAAGACGCCGGCGAAGTTCATCGCCTCGTGGAAGTCGCCCTCGCTGGTCGCGCCGTCGCCGAAGTGGCAGGCGACGACGCGGTCCTCGTCGCGGTGGGCGAACGCCCACGCGGCCCCGACCGCGTGCGGGAGGTGGGCCGCGATGCCGATGTTCAGTGGGAAGACATTGCCGTCGGCGATCGCTTCCGTCCCGGCCTCGTGGCCCATCCAGTAGGGGAGGTACTCGGAGAGGAGGTCGCGGACGACGGCCGCGCCGTGCTCCCGGTACTGGTAGCTTATCAGGTCGCGGTCCGCGAGCGCGTGCGTCGACCCGACGGCCGACCCCTCTTGGCCCGCGCAGGGCGCGTACGTCCCGATCCGGCCCTGTCGCTGGAGGCTGACGGCGCGCTCGTCGAACCGACGCGTGACGACCAGATCGCGGTAGATAGCGCGAAACCGCTCGTCCGAGAGGTCCGGCACCGTCGCGTCGGGCAGGGGACTCCCGTCCGGCCCGAGCACGCGATAGACGTCTTCGTCGGCGAGCGGATCGGTCGCGCCGTCGCCGGCGTCGTCGACGCCGTTCTCGTCCATGCGCAACGAGTGTGCGCCGCAGTCACAAGGAGTTAGCGGTCGCGGCGGCCGCCGACGCCCGCCGGCTCCGTCGCCGGAGGTACGTGATCGGGAGCCCGACGAGGACGCCGGCGACGGCGACCGCGCCGAGTACGAACCCGACCAGCAGCCGCACGGGCCCGGCGGCGAGCATCTCGAGTCCCCAGATGACCACGAACCACGCCGTCCAGAGCGCGCCGGTGAGGAGCGCGGTGAGCAGCCCGAAGGCGGCCCCACGGAGATACGTGGGCGCGTCCGGCCGCTCGACGAGGGCCCACCAGACGAGCGTCCCGACGACGAGCGCCGGGGTCGCGAGGAGCGGCATCCCGGCCGCGGGCGGGAGACCGACCACGTCGGCGAACAGGCCGAGTACGTCGGCGAGCAGCAACGCAGTGAGGGCGGCGCAGCCGAGCGCGTACACGCCGGCGTAGAGCGACCACCGCCGAGCGGCGGTGAAGCGGGAATCGGCGGGGAGGGCAGTTTTCATGTCGTATTTCCCCGAGCGCCGGGCTAAATGTCTTCCCGTTGTCCGGTCGCCGGTCACCGGACCGTGGTCGTCACCTCGAACGGGTACGCCCCGCTTTCGCTCGGGGCCTGTCCCGAGACGTCCCACGGGACGAAGAACAGGCCGCGGGCCGCGACGCGGTCCGGCTGTCGGAGCCGGTTTCAGGGCGTGATCACGGCACGGCCGTCGATCTCGCGGTGTTCGAGCTTCTCGGCGACCGCGTTGATCTCGCCGAGGTCGTACCGGCTGGTGTGGAGGTCGACATCTCCCTGCTCGACGAGCGCGACGAGCTCCTGAAGCTCCGCGTACCGCCCGACGATGTTGCCGACGAAGGAGAACTCGCCGTTCACCAGCGCCTGCGACGGCTCGTGGACGTGCCCGCCGTAGCCGATGACGTGGTGGTCGCCGCCGCCGGCGGTGATGTCCGGCGCGTAGGCGGTCGTCACGTCCTCGCCGACGAAGTCGAGCACCTGCGCGGCGCCCGTGCCGTCGGTGATCCCCGCTATCTCGGCCGCCACGTCGGCCTCGCTCGGGTTCACCAGGTGGTCCGCGCCGTAACTGTTCGCCAGGTTCAGCGCCGACTCCTTCAGGTCGACGGCGGTGATCTTTGCCGCGCTCATCGCGTTCAGGCACTGGAGCCCGATGTGACCGAGCCCGCCGACGCCGATGACGACGGCGTGGTCGCCGGGGTTCAGCTCCGCGACCGCCTTCTTGGCCGCGTGGTACGCGGTGATGCCGGCGTCCGCGTGCGGCGCGATATCGATCGGTTCGACCCCGCTCGGCAGCGGGATGACCGCTCGTTCGCTGGTGTGGAGATACTCGGCGAAGCCGCCGTCGTGAGTCAGCCCGTTGAACGCGCTGTTCTCGCAGTGCATCGTCTCGCCGAGCCGGCAGGGGCGACAGGTCCCGCAGGTCTGTACCGGGTGGCAGATCACCGGGTCGCCGGCGGAGACGATCTCGACGTCCTCGCCCGTTTCGACGACCGTCCCCGCGTTCTCGTGGCCCAGCGTCAGCGGCAGTTCCTGCGGGACGTACTCGGCCCACATCCCCTCGATGATGTGGTTGTCCGTCTGGCACCAGCCCGCGCCCTCGACCTCGACGACGACGTCGTCCGGCCCCGTCGCCGTCGGCCGGTCGACCTCGTCGATGGTGAGCCCCTCGCGCATGTCGTCGGTGTACTCGTGGAGTCTGGCTGCTTCCATGTGGGAACGGTTCGCACCGCGTGAATCATAAACGTTCGTTATAGTCTCTCGCCCGACGAGAGAGCGAGGAGATCCACGTCGCCGGCGGTGGGGTTCACCCGTGACACCCTCGGCGAGGCGCTCCCGTGTTTGTCCGGTGCTGTACGCACGGCGGGGCAGAAGCGCTCACAACAGCCGGCGGAACTCGCCGAGCGGCGGGAACCGGAGGGCCTCTCCCGCGTCGCCCGCATCCGCACCGCGGCCCGAGCCCTCCGACGGGGAGTCGACCACGACCGGCGCGAGGCGGTCCGCGTCAGTCACGAGCGGGGAGTCGAACGCGTCGGTCCGCATGTCGTTGACCGCCACGCCCGGCGCGAGGCGGGTGAACGCGGGCAACACGAGGAGGTCGGCCCCGCGGTACGTTCCGGGGCCGCGGAGGAAGCAGGGCCGGCGGTCGCCCTCGATCTCGATCGTCGGGTGGACGTGGCCGATCACGTAGCGGTCGGCGTCGGTCGAGGGCGCCTCGTGCCCGTGACAGACGACCGTTCTCGCGACGTGCGTGGCGTCGGCGTCCCGGTCGCCGCTCTCGCTCAGAACGAGCTCCTCGCGGGCCCGCCCGTCCCAGCGGCTCGGCAGGGCGGTGTCGTGGTTGCCGGCGACGAGTTCGAGGGCGGCGCCGCGCGTCTCGCATGCGTCGCGGAGGGCGTTCAGTGTGCCGAGGGTCCTGTCCGTGACTCGGTCGAAGGTGTGGACCACGTCGCCGGCGACGGCCACGGTTCCGGGATCGAACCGGTCGAGGAGGGTGCCGAGCCGGTCGGTGAGGTCCGCGCGCTCGCCGAGCGGGAGCGAGACGGCGGACGCCTCGCCGCGGCCAACGTGGAGGTCGGCGACGACGAGGGCGTCGGCTCCCGGGAGGTAGACAGCGCGGTCCGCGAACGTCGGCCCCGACCCGTGAGCGCGGTCGCTCACCGCCCGTACCCGGACGAGCGCTCGCGGCGACGGCCCGCGTCGCGGTCCGCGTCGCCGCCGCCCGGGCTCGGTCCGCCGTCCGCGTGGTTGCGGGCGGTCGCGTACGCCTCGCGGACACGGCGGAACGACTCCTCGTCACCGCCCTGGTCCGGGTGCGTCTCCTTGACGCGCTCGCGGTACGCGCCCTTCACCGCGTCGACGTCGGCGTCGCGGTCGAGGCCGAGCTCGTCGAACGCGTCGCCGACGGGGTCCGCGCGGCCGGCGCGGCCGCGAGCGGTCGAGCGCCCGGCGGCCCGGTCGGCGCCGAATCGCCCGCCGAAGCCGCCGGCGCCGGACCGGCCGCCGCCCGAACCGGACGAGTCGTCGGTCGCCCAGTCGGGCTCGTCCACGTCGAACGGGAGCCGGCGACCGAGCCCGCGGCCGGGCATCTCGTGTTCACAGAGGACGGTGTAGACGCCCTCGCCCTCCAGCCGGAAGTAGTCGTGCGCGTCGAAGGTGATCGCGACCCCGCGGTCCGGGAGGTAGAAGGGGACCGACACGCCGTCGAACGCGTGGTCCTCGTCGAAGCGCTCGCCGGCGGCGTTCAGGTACGTCCGGATCTCGCGGCGGCGGCGGTCGTCGCCGGCGGCGCCGCGGCCGCCGGTCGACGCGGCGGGTGCCGGGACGAACCGGTCCCCGAGGTAGAACGCGAAGGCGACCACGGCGGTGGCGACCCCGCCGAGACCGACTCCCCAGAGGACCCACCGCGGCACCAGGCTCGTGAACTCGGCGAACACACCCGCCGTAGCGGCTCCGCGGTAATCAACCTCCCGCCGCCGGTCGGCGGCGACGCTCGGCGGTGACAGTCGGCGGCGGATCGCGAGGAGAAACGCGGTGAGGCGGTCGACCGACTCAGAGCATCCCTTTCGCGTCGAGCCCGTCGATGATGTCGTCGACGAGCGACTCGGCGTCGTCGTAGGGGAACTCCTGTTCGCTGCCGAGCTTCGCCGCCATCTCCATCGCGGTGAAGCTCACGTCGCCGGCCTCGAACTTCGTCGCCGGACCGTCCGGGAGGGCCGGGACGAGGTCCATCTGGTTCTCGACGGGGAAGTCTGCGCCGCCGAAGGCGTCCATGAACTGTTCGCGGAGTTCCGCTTTCACGTCGCTCATACACACGACATCCCGAGAGCGACCGCAAAAGGGTTGCGGAACAACGATAAACGTATTTAGGGTTGTCGGATGCGCGCTCGCCGACGCGGCGGGGTCGACCGGTGGAGCGGTCCCGAAGGCCGACGGTCGTGCCGGATCCTGCGGACCTTTGTCGCTGGCGCGTCAGGTGGGCGCATGGCGCGCGAGTTCGACTTCGACTTCGACCTGCTCCGAGAGCTGACCGAGGCCCGCGGCGTCCCGGGCTACGAGGACGACGTGCGCGACATCGTCCGCCGCGAGTTCGTCGACAGCGCCGACCACGTCCGGACCGACGCGATGGGAAACGTCGTCGGGACGATCGAAGGCGACTCGGATTACTCGGTCGCGGTCGCGGCCCACATGGACGAGATCGGCTTCATGGTCCGGCACGTCACCGACGAGGGGTTCGTCCAAGTCGACCCCCTCGGCGGGTTCGACGCCCGCGTCCTGCGCGCACAGCGCGTCACCGTCCACGGCGACGAAGACCTGACGGGCGTCATCGGCTCCGTCCCGCCGCACACGCTCACGGAGGAGCAGCGGGAGAAGGACGACGAGGTGAAGGACGTGTTCATCGACCTCGGTCGCGACGCGGAGGCGGTCGAGGAGTCGGTGAGCGTCGGCGACCTCGTCACCCTCGACCAGACCACGACGCGTATGGGCGACCGAGTCACCGGGAAGGCGCTCGACGACCGGATCTGCGTGTTCGCGATGCTGGAGGCCGCCCGCCGGATCGACGACCCGGCCGTGACGATCCACTTCGCGGCGACCGTCCAGGAGGAGGTCGGGCTCCGGGGTGCGAAGGCGCTCGGCGTCGACATTGACCCGGACCTCGCCGTCGCTCTCGACGTCACCGTCGCCAACGACGTGCCGCAGGTGGGCGACCCGGCCGACGCCGTCACCGACCTCGGCGAGGGGACAGCGGTGAAGCTGAAAGACTCCTCGGTGATCGCCAGCCCGAAGGTCCACAGCCGACTCACGGAGGTCGCCGAGGACGAGGGGATCGACCACCAGCACGAGGTGTTGCCCGCGGGCGGCACCGACACCGCGGGGTTCCAGAACACGGCGGGCGCGAAGCCCGTGGGCGCGATATCGATCCCGACGCGGTACCTCCACACCGTCACCGAGACGGCCGACGGCGGCGACGTGGAGGCGACGGTCGACCTGCTGACGGCCTTCTTGGAGTCCGAGACGGGCGATCACGACTACACGCTCTGAGGCGAAGTTAGTCGTCGCCGGGCGCGGCCGGACCCGGATCTCGGGCCGCGCGGTGCGCCCCGCGCGCCTGCCACGCGAACCCGGTGGTCGCGAACGCGATGAAGCCGGCCGCGAGCAGGAACCCGGTCTCGGTGGTCGTCCAGTCCATCGTGGTCCCGACGAGCACCGGCCCGACGACCTGTCCGACCTTCCACGAGACGGAACGGAGGCTCATCGCGCTCGCGACGGAGTCGTACGCCTCCCCCTCGTCGACGAACAGCGACATGCTCGCCGGCAGCCGGATCGAGTCGGCGACCCCGAGCAGCGAGTAGGCGGCGAACAGCGCGAAGAAGGCCCCGCCGAGCGTCTGGGAGTCGCCGAGGTACGAGACGGTGACCGGCGCGACGGTCCCGTCGAAGTACGCCGCGAGGGGGATGATCGCCGTGCCGACCCCGTACAGGAGCGCGCCGACCGCGACGAACAGGTAGGTGTGGTCGTAGCGGTCGGTGAGGTCCCCGACGAACCCCTGCGTGAGCGCCTTCGTCGCCTTCCCGCCCGCCATGATCCAGCCGATGGCGAACGCGGAGATGCCGAACGTCGTCCGGGCGTAGATCGGGAGGAAGATGATCACCGCCATCTTGCCGACGCTGAACGTGAACCGGAAGAAGACGAGCGCGCGCAGCATCGGGAGGCCGAGCAGCGACCGGAACGTCTCGACCCCGCCGGCGTCCTCGGGGTCCTTCCGGCCGCCGGGGTTGTCGCGCAGGAACGCGAACACCAGCACGAACGCGGCGAGCGTGACGGCGGTCAACACGACGTACGTCTCGGAGAAGCCGTAGGCGTACAGGAGGTAGCCGCCGACCAGGTCGCCCGCGAGCGACGAGAAAGAGGCGAACTGGTTGTACGAGCCGAGCCAGCGACCCTGCTCGTCGTCGGGGCTGATCTCGCCGATCACCGTCGCGCCCGTGATCCAGAGGACGCTCGCGCCGAGCCCCTGGACCATCCGCACGAGGATGATGTGAACGGAGCTGTCGACCAGCGCGAAGCCGACGAAGACGCCGACGTTGATTAGGAAGCCGCCGAGCAGCCACCGCTTCGCGTTGCCGGTGTCCACCCACCGGCCCAAGGGGAGGACGATGACGAGCTGGACGACGGCGAACGCGGTGCCGAACAGGCCCTCGATGAACCCCGTGGTCCCGAACAGGTCGGCGTACAGCGCGAGGGCGATGAGGATCGTCGAGTACGCCTGACTGCGGGCGAACGCGGTCCCGGCGAGCGCCGCGAACTCGCGGTCTCCGAGCAGCCGTACCGAGTTGCCGAACTGCGCCACGGTGGTCTCCGTCCGGAGATAACGAGACTGGGAGAGAAAAGCGGCGCAGATCCGGCGGTCCGCGTGGGGTTATCGTTTCAACACTTCGATACGAAAGGCGGGCGCGGCGGGTGTCCTCTCCGCCGGGACACCCGCCCGACCCGATCGGCATCGCGGGTCGCACACGGTACAACGACAGGGTCGCGCGGTGCCGACCCGGGGCGCGCAGGTTCTCAGACGGTAACAGCGTCCGGTTGCTTAATACGAAAGCGTAGACGAATTCGACTACATTCGTATGCGTCGTCGACAGTACGTGCGGGCGCTCGGTCTCGGCGGTGTCGCCTCGCTGGCGGGCTGTGCGGAGCAGACCGAGGAGCCCGCCGCCCGCCGCGGCTCGGTGACGCTCGCCACCGCCACCACGGCGTACGACAGCGGGCTGCTCCCCGTGCTGAACCGCGGGTACGCAGACCGGTTCGGAGCGTCCGTGGAAGCGGTCGTGCGCGGGACCGGCGCGTCGCTCCGCACCGCCCGCGACGGAGACTGCGACGTGGTGCTCGTCCACGCCCGGCCGCTGGAGGACGAGTTCATCGCCGAGGGGCACGGGATCAACCGGCGCAGGGTGATGGTCAACGACTTCCTGCTCGTCGGCCCGCCCGACGACCCGGCGGGTGCCGCCGGAAGCGACCCGCTGGCGGCGTTTCGGGCGATCGCCGAGACGGAGGCGACGTTCCTGTCGCGGGGCGACCGGTCGGGGACGCACATCCGCGAGCTCCGGATCTGGGACGAGGCGGGGCTCAGTCCCGGCGGCGAGTGGTACCGCGAGACCGGTCAAGGGATGGGCGAGACGCTGACCACCGCCCGGCAGTCGGGCGCGTACACCCTCGTCGACCGCGGCACCTTCCTCGCCGTCGGCGACGACGGCGTCCTGGCGCGGCACGTCGAGTCCGGAATCGACGACCCGCCGCCGCTGCTGCGGAACGAGTACGCCGTCATCCCGGTCAACCCCGCTCGGCACGACGTGGCGTACGCGCGGGCCATGTCCTACGTCGGCTACCTCACCGGCCCCGGACAGTCGCGGATCGAGGAGTTCCGGGTCGACGGGGAGCGGGCGTTCCGTCCGCTCGCCCGCTCGCCCGACCCCGAGTTCGAGCAGTACGTCCCGAGCGACTGGGAGGGGTGACCCCTAATCGTGCCGGAAGCAGCGCGACCCGGTGAACGCCATCGCCATGTCGCGCTCGTCGGCGGCGGCGATCACGTCCTCGTCGTTGACGGAGCCGCCGGGCTGGATGACGGCCTCGATGCCCGCGTCGGCCGCCTCCTCGACCGCGTCCGGGAACGGGAAGAACGCGTCCGAGGCCATCACGGCGCCATCGGCGGACTTCCCCTCCGCGTCCTTCTCGGCCTTCATCGCCGCGAGCGTCACGGCGTCGACCCGGGACACCTGCCCCATGCCGACGCCCACCGTCTCGGTGCCCGTCGCGAAGAGGATCCCGTTCGATTTCACGTGCTTCAGCGTCTTCCAGGCGAACAGCATCGTCTCGACCTGCTCGTCGGTCGGCTCGCGCTCGGTGACGACCTCCAGGTCGTCGGTGGTCGGCGACTGCCGGTCGCGCTCCTGGACGAGGCGGCCGCCGACGACCGGCTTCTCCGTGAACCGCTCCGAGAAGCGGTCGTCGCCCGCGCCGAGCGGACCCACGTCGAGGACGCGGAGGTTCTTCTTCTCCCGGAGCACGTCGAGCGCGCTGTCGGTGTAGCCGGGCGCGACGACGACCTCCTTGAACGAGTCGGCGACCGCCGTGGCGGTGTCGGCGTCGCACTCGCGGTTCAGCGCGACGATGCCGCCGAACGCGGACTTCGCGTCCGTGCGAAGCGCGCGATCGTACGCGTCCGCGAGGTCCGACCCGACCGCGCAGCCCGCGGGGTTGGTGTGTTTGATCACCGCGGCCGCGGGCTCGTCGAACTCCTTGACGAGGTTCAGCGCGGCGTCGGCGTCGTTGTAGTTGTTGTACCCCATTCCCTTCGCGCCGGGGTTCAGCTGGGCGGCGTCGACGACGCTCGCCTCCTCGCAGCCGTCGTCGACGTACAGCGCGGCGTCCTGGTGGGGGTTCTCGCCGTACCGCAGCGTGGCGGTGCGCTCCTCGGAGACGAAGCGTCGCTCCGGGAAGTCGCCGCCCACGTCGCCCGCAACCGTGACGCGCTCCGGGCTCCCCTCGTCGTCCCGCTCAACGGTCACGCGGTCCTCGGCGAACCAGCGGACCGCCCGCGGGTACGCCGCGAACTCGGCCTCGCGGAGGACGCGCGCCTTCAGCGAGTCGGCGTCGTCGTCCTCGTACACCGGGATCGGTTCCTGGGTGACGACCGGCCCGGCGTCGACTTCCTCGGTGACGACGTGGACCGTACAGCCGGTCGTCCGAACGCCCGCGTCCAACACCTGCTCGTGGGCGTCGGTGCCGGGGAACGACGGTAGCAGCGAGGGGTGGACGTTCAGCGTCGTCGGGACGGCGTCGAGGAACTCGTCGGTGAGCACGCGCATGTAGCCGTCCAGGCAGACGAGGTCGACGTCGTAGTCGGAGAGGCGCTCGACGACCCGACGCTCGTGCGACTCGCGCGATTCGCCTTCCTCGCGCTCGACGACCTCGGTCGGGATCCGGCGCTCGGTCGCGGCCTCCAGCACCGGCGCCTGCTCGCGGTTCGTCAGGACGACCGACAGCTCCGCGCCGCCGGGCGCGGCGTCGGCGATGTGTCTGAGGTTCCGTCCCCGGTTGCTCGCGAGTCCCGCGATCTTCATACGCGAACGTCCGACCGATGGGGTATATCGATTGCGGTCCGCACCGCTGTTGTATCCACATCTGCGGATCGGAACGGGCGTCTCGTGCGACCCGACGGCGGTTCGGATCCACGTCCGTGCGTCACCCTATCGACACGCTTTTGCTGGCGCCGCGGGCAGTCGCGGACATGACCGACGACTCCGAACCGACGGCGGACGACGCCATCGCGGGGCTGTCCCGGGCGGACCCGCTCGCGGCCGTCTCGCCGCTCGACGGCCGCTACGCAGACCGGACGGCGCCACTGTCCCCGTACGCGAGCGAGGCCGCGCTGATGCGCGCCCGGACCCGCGTCGAGGTCGAGTACCTGCTCGGGCTGGGCGCGCTCGACGCGACGCCGATCGCCTTCGACGAGGCGACCGCGGCGGCGCTCCGCGAGGTGTACGAGGCGTTCGACGCCGAGGACGCGCGGCTGGTCAAGGCCCTCGAGACCGAGGGGGCCGCGGGGTACGACGCGACCAACCACGACGTGAAGGCGGTCGAGTACTTCCTCCGCGTCCGGCTGGCGGACATCGCGGAAGGCCCCGACGCGCCGCTCGACGACGCGGAGTCGCTGTACCCGTGGATCCACTTCGGGCTCACCAGCGAGGACGTGAACAACCTCGCGCAGCGCCTCCTGCTCAAGCCCGCGGTGAGCGAGGTGATCGTCCCCGCGGTCCGCGAGGTTCGCGACGCCTTAGTCGAGCTGGCACACGAGTACCGCGACGCGCCGATGATGGCGCGCACCCACGGCCAGCCAGCGACGCCGACCACGTTCGGCAAGGAGATGGCGGTGTACGCCGCGCGGCTCGGCCGCGCGCTCGGCCGGATCGTCGTCGCGAACGAGGACCTCTCCGGGAAGCTCGCGGGCGCCTCGGGCACCTACGCGGCCCACCGCGCCGCCTACCCCGAGGTGGACTGGCGGGCGTTCTCCGCGTCGTTCGTGCGCGGCCTCGACCTCGAACACACCGCGCTCGCGACGCAGGTGAACCCCTGCGACGACCTCGCTGCGCTGTTCGACGCGCTGCGGGGCGTCAACAACGTCCTCCTCGATCTGGACCTCGACGCGTGGCTCTACGTCTCCGACCGATACCTCGGGCAGGAGGCCGTCGAGGGCGAGACGGGGTCGTCGACGATGCCTCACAAGGTGAACCCGATCGACTTCGAGAACAGCGAGGGGAACCTCTCGGTGGCGAACTCGGACCTGACGTTCCTCGCCGACTACGTGACGAGCTCGCGGCTTCAGCGCGACCTCTCCGACTCGACGGTCAAACGCAACGTCGGCGCCGCGCTGGCACACTGCCTGATCGGCTACTCGAAGGCCGCGGACGGGCTCGCGACGGTCGTCCCGAACGAGACCGTCATGCGCGAGGAGCTCGACGCGACCCCCGAGGTGATCGGCGAGGCCGTCCAGACGATCCTGCGCCGCGAGGGCGACACCGAGGCCTACGAGCGCGTGAAGGCGCTCTCGCGCGGCCGGTCGGTGACGCTCGACGACTTCCGGGAGCTGTTCGCGGACCTCGACGTCGACGACGAGGTCCGCGCGGAACTGGCGGCGCTGACGCCCGCCGGCTACACCGGGCTCGCCGACGAGCTCGTCGACGGGGTCGGCGACGCGGGCGGGTCGACGAACGAGTAGCGACGCTTCAGCGCTTGCGAACGTCGATCTCTCGCGTCGCGATCCCCTCGTGGTCGACGAGGCGGCGATACTCCGCGGCGAGGGCTGTCGCGTCGATCGCTGTCGGTCCGGCGTCGGGACGGACGGGGGAGCCGATCCGGACGTACGTGACGGACACGTCGTCGAGGGCCGCGTCCAGCGAGAGCGCGAGCCCCCGGGCGGCCGGCGCGACCGCTCCCCACTCGACTTGCGCCGTCACGGGCGGCTCCGCGAACGTCGTCCCGCTGAAGAGAACGGTCCCCTCGGTCTCGCGGAGGTCCGGCAGCGCCGCGCGGACGCACGCCATCGACCCGGCAACGCGCACGTCGAATAGTTCGCGGAGCCGGTCGGCGCTCGCGTCGTCGACCGGGTTCCCGCCGCCGCCCGACGCGTTCAAGACGAGCACCTCCGCGGGACCGAGCTCGTCGCGAACGCGTTCGAGGGCCGCCTCAACGGCAGCGTCGTCGGTCACGTCGGTCGGGATCGCGACGGCGTCCCCGCCGAGGTCCGCAGCGAGCGTGCGCACGTACTCCTCGGAGCGCGCCAGCAGCGCGACCGCAAACCCGTCGTCGTGGAAGCGCCGCGCGACGGCGGCCCCGATTGTCGGGCCGACGCCCGCGATCACGGCGACTCGCGTCATACCTGATCGGGGCGGCCGGCAATCATATACGTTGGGTTGCGGCGGGTGAGGGCACAAGGCGTTTACCGCTCGCTCGCGGATCCGGGCCCGATGCCCTCCGAAACCAACGACGAGACGTACTCGATATTCGGCGACGACGAACTGATCGAGAACGAGGCCGATGACGAGCGCGAAAACCGGCGAAACGACTCCGGCGGCCGCGGCGACGGGTCCGGGTCCGACGACCGCCGCGACTCGCTCGGCGGGAGCGGCGAGGACGGCTGCCCGAAGTGCGGCGGCACGGAGACGGAGACCGACGAGATCGCCACCAGCGGGACGGGACTCACCAAGATGTTCGACGTCCAGAACCGGAGCTTCGTGGTCGTCTCCTGTGCGAACTGCGGCTACTCCGAGCTGTACAAGGGCCAGTCGTCGGGCAACGCGATCGACTTCTTCCTCGGGTAGGCCGCGGGGTGACGACGGACGGCCCGAACCCCCGCCGAGCGATCGACTTTTCTCGGGAGCGCAACCAGCCGCGGTATGGTCTCCGTCCGACCGCTCGCGTCCCTCCCGGTCGTCGCCGCCCCCGCCCGGTACCCGTACGCCCGGCGGTTCGGCGAGGTGAACGGTGACCCGGTGCTCTGGACGATCGACGCCGCGCCCGAGGCCGCCCTCGCGACCGCGCTCGGGATCGTCGGCCTGCTCGCGGTCTCCACCTGACGAACCTGATCGCGGGCGGCGCCCGGCTGATGGCCGTCGCGCTGCTCGGCGTCGAGGCCGGGACGGACGCCGGCGCCGCGAGCGACGGCGACCGCGTCACGGTCGACCGGGGAACGGAGACGCGCGGCGCCGCCGACCGCGAGCGCGATGTCCCGGTGCGCGACGCCAGGGAACAGGCCGACGCGGGCGAGACCGCCGACGCGGGAGCGAACAGCGAGGCGGACGGGCCGGACGCCGACGACTTCGAGTTCGGCGATGACCTCGCCGATCCGCACGCGGGCGATACGGGAGGCGACGCCGACGGCCGTCGGGACGGGCGCGACTGACCCGCCCGGAGCGCTTATTCGCCTCCGAGCGTCAGGACGGACATGGCTCCGACGCTCGTGAGCGCGGCCGTGGGGGCGCTGCTCGCGGCCGCGCTGCTGGGCGACGCGTTCGATCGGCGCGCGGTCGCGGTCGTCGTCGCCGCCGCGGTCCTCCCCGGCCTCGACGCCGCCGCGAGCCTCGCCGTCCCCGGCGCGACGAACGCCCTCCTCCACGCCGTCTGGGCGCCGCTTCTCGCCGGCGGACTGCTCTACTGGGACGGGGAACTGCGCTCGGCGTCGACCCTCCGCGAGCAGGGCGGCCCCCGAGCGGTTCGGGTCGCGTGGATCGCGCTCGCGTCGTTCGTCGTCGCCGGGGTCGGCGCGGCGCTGTTCGCGGGCGAGGGCGCGGCGCTCCTCTACCCGCTGGAGGACGCGCGCTACCTCGTCCGCGGTCGATTGGTGTTCTCGACTCAGGAGGGGGTCGTCCAGACGTTCCTGACCCCGGGCGCGACGGGGGCGGGGATCCTGCCGATCGAGCGCGTCGGCGGGGCGGTCGCCGACCCGGTCTCCTCGTGGATCAACCCCGACGGGCGACCGGGGTTCGATCCGGGTGCCGACCGCGAGTTCCGGTTCGTCGAGGCGGGGTGGCAGTTAGTCGTCGTCGCCGCCGCGGCCGCGACGCTCGCCGTCCGGTTCCGGTTCCGCGGCGAAGGCGCGGGGGTGAGCCGCTGAATGCCCTCGACAGTCGTCCACGCCGGGTTCGCGCTGCTGCTCGCGGCGGGACTGCTCGGGGCCTACTACGACCGGCGTGCGCTCGCGGTCCTGCTCGTCGTACTTGTCCTGCCGGAGGCGGACAGCTTCCTCGGGCCGATCATGCCCGGCGCGCACCGCACGGTCGGGCACAACTTCGTCTTCCCCGCGGTCGCGGCGCTGGCGCTGTACGTCGACACGCGGGTCCGGGAGCGGTCGTGGCTCCGGGACCGGCTCTCGCCGCGGTGGATCGCGGTCGCGTGGGTCGCGCTGTGCGTCCACGCGTTCGCGCACGTCGCGATCGACTGGACCCACCTCGACGGGGTGAACGCGTTCTGGCCGCTCCGCGACCGGTTCTTCCAGCTGGACGGCAAGGCGGTCTACTCGACGGCCGACGGGTTCGTCCAGACGTTCGTCGACGTGCGGGTCGACCCCGAAAGCGGGTCGCGGACCGTCGACGCGGGCGCGGGCGGCACCAGCGAGTCCGTCCACGTCAACAACCCAGTCCAGCCGCGCGACCCGGACGTCGACGTCGAGGAGCCTGTCGACCGGCGCTTCCCGATCGCGAACAGCGGGTGGCGGCTCTACCTGATCGGGCTCGGGCTGTTCGCGCTCGTCGCCCGGCGGTTCCAAGGCGACGGCGTCGCGGACGACGCCTGACGGCCCCGCGAGATCCGGGGGACTGCGGCGCCCCTAACATGGTATGACCGCAGGGTAAACGGTCCCGGACGCGTAGCGAGACATAATGACACCCCAACCGGACGCGGACCTATCGGAGGCGACCGAGCCGCTGGCCGGGGAGTCGATCGCCGTCGTCGGCGCCGGCTTCGGCGGGCTCTCGACGGCCTCGTACCTCGCCGACGCCGGGGCGGATGTGACGGTGTTCGAGCGCAACGAGCACCCCGGCGGGTACGCCGGGCGGATCGAGCGCGACGGGTTCCGTATCGACACCGGCCCGTCGTGGTACCTCATGCCGGAGGTGTTCGACCGGTTCTTCGAACACTTCGGGCGATCGACGGACGACTACTACGACCTGGTCGAGCTCGACCCGCTGTACGAGGTGATCTGGAAGGACGGCGACCGCGCGTCGATGCCGGCCGACCGCGAGGGACAGAAGGCGCTGTTCGAGTCGTACGAGTCCGGCGCGGGCGACGTGCTCGACGACTACCTCGCCGACGCCGCGGAGGCGTACGAGCTCGGGATGGACCGGTTCGTCTACCCGAGCCGGTCGCGGCTGCGCGACATGGTCGACGCCGACGTGCTCCGGTCCGGGCGGGCGCTGCCGAAGCTCCGCGAGATGGACGACTACGTCGGCGACTACTTCGACAGCGAGAAGCTCCGCCAGATCGCGGAGTACAAGCTGGTGTTCCTCGGGGGGTCGCCGTACAACACGCCCGCGATCTACACGCTGATGAGCCACGTCGACATGAACCTCGGCGTCTACCATCCGACCGGCGGGATCGCGAGCGTCGTCGACGCGATGGCCGACCTCGCGCGCGACCTCGGGGTCACGATCCGGACGAACGAGCCGGTGACCGCGATCGAGCCGTCGGTGCCGGCGGCGACGCCGACGTTCACCGTGGAGACGGAGCGACGCGCGATGGGCGAGTCCACCGCGGCGGCGCGGTCGGCGCGCTTCGACCGCGTCGTGGCGAACGCGCCGCCGCCACACGTCGAGCGCGACCTCCTCCCGAGCGGGACGGTCGACCGCGAGTCGTACTGGGAGTCGCGGACGTACGCGCCTTCCGCGTACCTCTCGTACATCGGCGTCGAGGGGGACGTTGACCTCGACCACCACACGCTGGTGTTCCCGACCGACTGGCGGCCGCACTTCGACGACATCTTCGACGAGCCGGCGTGGCCCGACGACCCCGCATACTACGTCCACGTCCCGTCGAAGACGGACCCCGAGGCGGCGCCCGACGGGCACGAGGCCGTCTTCCTGCTCGTCCCGCTGGCGGCCGGGTTGGAGGACGACCCCGAGACGCGCGAGCGGTTCCGCGACCTGGTGTTCGACGACCTCGCCGAACACGCCGGCGTCGACTTCCGCGACCGGATCGTCTTCGAGGAGACCGCCTGCGTCTCCGACTTCCGGCAGCGGTTCAACGCGCCCCGTGGCACGGCGCTGGCGCTGTCGCACACCCTCGAACAGACGGGGCCGCTCCGCCCCGCCCACCGCGCCCCCGGCGTCGACGGCCTCTACTACGTCGGCGCGTACACCAACCCCGGCATCGGGATGCCGATGTGCCTGCTCAGCGGCGAACACGCCGCCGAGGCGGTCGTCGAGGACGCGACCGGCGGGGGCGTGCTCCCGTCCGTCGTCCCCACGTCGACGCTGCGGTGAGGGGCGCGTTCGGGGGCGATTTTACTCGACGCCCGCGTCCGGCCCGTCGATCGGCTCCGGCTCTTGGACCGCGACCCAGTGCGTGACGGTCCCCGCGTCCCCGAACAGCGGCCGCAGCGTGACGCGGTTCGCGAAGGGAGTACCGTCCCGGCAACGGTTGCGGAGTTCGACGGTGACCGCGGACCACGTCGACAGCGCCTCGCGGAAGTCCGCGCGGGGGTCGGCGGCGGCGTCCGGATCCTGAAACAGCCGGGGGTTCCGACCGCGGAGCTCGTCGAGCCCGTAGCCGGTCCACTCGCGGAACCAGCGGTTGACGTAGACGATCGGCGTGTCGCGGTACGCCGGGCCGGTGAGCGTGAGGCCGAGAGGGAGGTCGTCGAGCGCGCGGACGCGGTCGACGAACAGCGCCTCGCGCTCCCGCTCGGCGGGGGCGTCCGAGTGCGTCGGGAGCGTCACGCCGTCGAGGTCGTACTCGTCGGTCAGCGCAGAGAGGCGTGTCCGGAAGGCCCCGCGGTCGGCGTCGATCGCCGCGAGCACGTCGCTTCGAAGCGTCACGTGTGCGGTTAGGCGCGGACGGACAAGCGCGTGTCGTTCCGTGAGATGGGGAGCACGGAACCACCGGACGCCGGTCGCGACCGCCGAGCGGGGCGGGTGAGTGGAACGAACGTTATGTGCGTCCGGGTCGGAGGCTGTGATCACTGATGCGTGAGACCACCGCCGTCCTCGCGGTCGCGCTGCTCGTCGCGCTCGCCGGCTGCGGCGGGCTCGGCGGGGAGCTGGCCGGCCCCCCCGGAGACCCGTCACCGTCGATCGAGTCCGTCTCCGCCCCGGAGTCGCTCGGCCACGACGAGCGGGCGACGGTCGCGGCGACCGCGCGGTGGGAGGGGCTCGCGGGCGACGGCGGATCCGCGGGCGAGGGGGGTTCGGCCGCGGGACTCGACCCGGTTCGGGTGACGGTCCGGGTCGGTGACGCGACGTTGGTCGCCGAGAACCGGTCTGTCCCGGCGAACGGGACGCTGACGGTGACGGCCGGCGTCGACGGCGCGGCGCTCGACCCGGGCGAGTACGACCTGACGGTGACCGTCGGCGGGGCGACGGCGACCCGCTCGATCGTCGTCGAAGAGGCCCGCGCGGCGACGTTCGCGGTCTCCGCGATCGACGCCCCCGACAGCGTCGAGTACGGCGGAGACCTCTCGGTGGCGGCGACGGTGAGGAACGTCGGCGACCGGGCCGGGACCCAGACGGTCCGGATCCGGTACGGCGCGGGAGCGAGCGCGAACCGGACGGTCGCGCTCGACGGCGGCGCGGAGCGCCGAGTGTCTGTCACGTTCGCGGACGTGCGACGCGACGGCGGCGCCCACCCGCTGGTCGTGACCACCGCGAACCGGACGCGGGAGCGCGCGGTCGCGCTGTCGCACCCGAGCCCGTACGGGGAGACGACGCTGGGCCTCTACGCCGACGACGCGGCGGTCGACCGGAACGTCTCCGGCGTCGCGGCGGCCGCGACGGGGTACTGGGAGCGGAACGACGAGCGCTACCTCGGCTATCCCGTCGCCTACGAGCGGGTGAGCGACGAGTCGCGGGCGGACGTCGTTCTCCGGTTCGACCGCGTGGAGCGCTGCGGCGTCGAGGGCAACGACACGCGGTACTTCGGCTGCGCGGACCTGCTCGTCGACGAGCCGCGGACGCCGATGACCGCGACCGTCGATCCCCGGGTCTCCGACGCGGATATGAACGCGACGATCATCCACGAGCTCGGCCACGTTCAGGGGCTCGAACACGGCGAGGAGCCGGCCGGGCTGATGAACGCGACGAGCACGCTCGCGACGCATCGGCCCTTGAAGATCCACTTGCGCGACGACGACGGCGCGGTCACGGGGCCCGTCGAGGACGAGGTGGCCGCGGCGCTCGACTACTTCGCGGGTCGCGAGGATATCGTCGGGAGCGACCGGTTCGGGTGGGAGTTCGTCGACAGCGCGCTTGACGCCCACGTCCAGATCACCTACGACGAGCGCGGGGAGGTCTGTATCACGGACGGAGGCGGCTCCTGTACGGTCGACGGCGAGTACTACGGGCAACAGGACGTGCGGCTGGAGGAGCTAGACGAGGAGGTCGTCGCGTGGCACGTCGGGTGGTCGTTCGCGCCGGCCCTGCTGGAGGAGATGCCGCCGGAGCTTTCTCGCGAGACGGACCGGCGGGAGCGGGAGGCGTGGCCGGAGTAGGGCCGGGCGAGCGAGTGTGCTCTCGACGCGGGGATCGAGGAGACCGACCGCCTCATCGACTAGATCCTCTGCGACTGCTACGACCTGACGAACGAGGAGAGCAGGGCCGTGGAGGCGGCGGTCGCGGAGTAGGGACGGGAACCGGGGATAACGTCTTTTCACTCCGTTTCCGGGTCGCGTTAAGTTAGAGGATGAGGCGGACGAGTTCTGAGTGTCTATGACAGATTTCGACCGCCTCAGCGAACGTACCGCGTGGATCGACTTGTCGTTTGTGGAGCGAGATCGAACTCCGCGCT
>NZ_SGTY01000011.1:0-119920 GCF_005435095.1 Halorubrum sp. CGM5_25_10-8B
GGACACACCCGTACCCATTCCGAACACGGAAGTTAAGCCCACCAGCGTACCGTGAAGTACTGGAGTGAGCGATCCTCTGGGAACCACGGGTCGCCGCCTGCCCACTCATCCGGGAGAATACTCCCACTCAGCCCACGGACGTATGTCCGTGGGCTTTTTTGACGTATAGCGAGCGGCGAGGGCGTTGACGCGCGACCGCTAGGCTTAAACGCTCCACAGCGACAGCTCCGGATCAGTCCGAGAAACCGCCGATATCGCCTGCCGGACAGCGCGAGAGGTCGCTTCGTACCGGTATCCGATCGACAGCAGCGGGTCATCGGCCCGCCGCACCGAATGCGCGGACAGTGATCGTCTCGGCGCGAGTCGTATCAGTACTAATAGTTTCGTCAGTAAGTTTATCAGTTCTGTCGCTGAACCCAAGTGTAATGGGCGGACCGAACGGCACGGTACGGCTGTTCTGTGGCGAGCAGCCGTCGGTCCGCGACGGAGTCGACTCGGACCGTGTCGTGTCCGTCCTGTTTGGGACCGACGTGGAAAGGTGGCGGAGCGGGTGGGATCGAGCGCGAGCGAGACCGCCCGACAGAGAGGCGGTAGTGGACGTGACCGACATCGCTCGGAGCGGGACCGCCGCGTCGACGCAGGTCGTACCGAACAACGGCCTCGCTTACACGGTCCTCGGCCGGACCGTGGAAAGCGAACAGGTTTTCGACGCCGTCGCCGACCACTTCGACGGCGTCCCCGATGGCGCGATCGATGTGGTGGTCGACGACCTCGCGCCCGTCGCCGCCCGGGAAGGCGTCGACTCGGCAGTCGCGTTCGTGGACTGTCTCCTCAAGCGGTTTGTGGGGAGAGTGGGTCGGATTTCGATGGGGTGCTCGTTCGAGATCCCCGTGGAGTTGCTGTCACGAGTCGGCGCCCGCGCCGATGTCGTCGTCGGGCCCGACGCGGAGGCGGTGACGGCGGTCGAACGGCTCTCCCGCGAGGATCCCACGACGTTCGGGTACGTCCGTCGCCACTGGGTGGAGGCCAAACGCGGCATCGAGATGTGCGACCGAAACTACCCGCAGTCGAAGCAGGTACACGCCGCGCTGGCGGACCCGGAGACGACGCCGCGAACGCTGGGGGCGACGCTGTCGGGGATGGTCACGCTCGGCGCGCTCGAAACGTGGGGAGACACCGTCGGCCCGACCCGGTACGATCTCACCGCGTACCGGCCGAAACGGACGTGGGCGCTCGGTGCGGCGATCGCGACGGGCGTCTCAGACGACTGAAGGCGGGGTCGTACCGCAGTAGACGCGCTACTCTTTTGATCCGTCCCGAGCGTCCGCCTCCGCGACGCGTTCGAGGTCGGCATTCACCACAGTCCCGTTCGGCTCCAGCGTCACGCTCCCGAGCGATGCGGTCTCGCCCGTGTCGTACCGCGCGGCGACGGCCTCCAGCGTCGCTTGTCGGTCGAGCCGCTCCCACACGGCCTCCGCGACGAGCGACTGGAACGCTTCTGGGTCGGTCCATCCGGCGTCGATATCTGAGGGAACACCGACGACGACGCGCAGTTCCGTTTCGGTGACGCGGATGCCGACGCCGAACGTGTCCGCACACATGTGTGCCGGTTCGCGTCGCGGAGTGAAATCACCGTCGGCGTCGGTCGCTGACCGAGGAGCACGGGAGTATCTGCGTCGCGTCGGTCGATCCGCTCTCGAAAGCCGTAAGCAGTCGCCGTTCGAAGCGTCGTGGAACCCGATGACCTCGAACCCGGCGGTGTCACCCAAGGCGGCGCTGGCGACGGCGGTCGCGGCCGTGAGCGCGGGCGCCATCCTCGTCCGTCTGAGCGAGGCGCCGAGTTCGGTCGCCGCCTTCTATCGGGTGTTGTTCACGACGGTGCCGCTGGGGGCGGTCGCTGCGTGGCGGTATCGAGCGGATCTCGCGCGGATCCGGCCCCGCGATCTCGCGTTCGCGGCCCTGTCCGGGGTCGCGCTCGCGGTTCACTTCGCCGCGTGGTTCGAGAGCCTCCGGTGGACGAGCGTCGCCGCGAGCGTGACCCTCGTTCAGGCGCAACCGGTGTTCGTCGCGCTCGGCGCCTGGCTGCTGTTGCGCGAGCGCGTTACCCGCCGCATGGCGGCGGGTATCGCCGTCGCGGTGGGCGGGATGGTGTCGATGTCGTTCGGTGACTTCCTCAGCGGCGTGGCGGTCGGCCCCCGTCCGCTGTACGGAAACGCGCTGGCGTTGACCGGGGCGGTCGCCGCCGCGGGCTACGTGTTGGCCGGGCGGTCGCTGCGGCAACGCATCTCGCTCGTCCCCTACGTCACGGTCGTGTACGGCGTCTGCGTGCTCGTCTTGCTCTTGTTCGTCCTCGCGGCGGGACATCCGCTTACGGGATACCCGCCTCGGGAATGGCTCCTGTTCGTCGGCCTCGCGGCCGGTCCGGGGCTACTCGGCCACACCGTTCTCAACTGGGCGCTCGCACACCTCGAGTCGAGCGTCGTCTCCGTCTCGCTGCTCGGCGAACCGGTCGGGGCGACGCTGCTCGCCGTCACGTTCCTGTCGGAGACTCCGACGCCGGCGACGGTCGTCGGTGGGTGCGTCGTTCTCTTGGGGATATACGTCACGGCGGCCGCTGACCGGTGACAGCGTTTTCAGCGTCGATATTTTGGGGTAAACGTTGAAACCGTCTGGCCGGTTGATTAAGATATGGACCGGCGAACGGTCGTCGCGTTTGTAGGAGACAATGCCCGCGCGAGCGACCGCGTAACGCGCGCAGTCGACGCCGCTTGGAAGGGGCCCGACGGACCGACGGTTCGGACGTTCGCCCCGGCCGATCTGGGTGAGGAACGCGACGACGAGGGCCCGCTGAACGACACCTGCGGTGTCGTCGTCACCGCCGCGGCGGCGGCCGACGACGCGGTAACGGAGCGGCTCGCGGCGCTCCCGTCGAACGTGCCGGTGATCGCGCTCGTCGAGGACGCGACGACGGAGACGATCCGCGCCCTGCTGGCGGCCGGCGTCGACGACGTGGTCACCGTCGACGACTGGGCGCTGTCCCCCGACGAGAGCGACGCCGTCCGGTCGCTCGCCGAACGCCTCGCGGGACTGTTAGAGCCCGACCGCGTCCAGCTCGGAACCGACGATGTCGCTCGCCTCTCTGAGGTCTTGCTCGACGCCGGGACGACGCTGATGAGCACCCGCACCGACGAGGTCGGAACGAAGATCGAGTGGACGATGGAGAACGTCGGCGAGCACGCCGAGCTCAACCGGATAATCTGTTATCGAGAGGAGGACGGGCAGTTCGTGCCGGCGTACAGCTGGTGTCCCGACGGCTTCGACCCCGCCCCGAGGCGGTTCGATGACTTCCCAGACCCCGACCAGCTGTCGACGTTCGGCAACGTCGCTCGGGGGGCGGCTCCTCCGCGCGGTGAAGACGTCTCGACCGCTGACACTGACGAGGCGGGTCCACCGGCGACGGTTCACGTACCGCTCGTCGTCGACTGGGAGCTGAGCGGAATCGTCGCTTTCGAGTCCGGCGACTACCGGACGTGGACCGACGACGAGGTCGACCTGTACCGTACTCTCGGGGATCTGGTCGCGCACACGATCGCGCGCAACGACCGTCGGGCGGCGCTCCGCCGACAGGCGGAACAGCTCGAGCAGTTCAGTGCGGTCGTCTCACACGATCTCCGGAATCCGCTAAACGTGCTCTCGGGGTACCTGTCGCTCTCCGAGGACGAGCTGACGCCGTCGCGATACGATGCCATGAGCGGCGCGGTCGACCGCATGGAAACGCTGATCGACGATCTGCTCATGCTCGCGCGGCGCGGGGAGGCGATCGGCGAGACGGAGTCGGTTCCGATCGAGGCCGTCGCGAAAGACGCGTGGGCGTCCGTCCGGTCGCCCGAGGCGACGCTCACTATCGCGGATGAGGTCGGTCAGGTCGAGGCCGACCCGGGACGACTCCGGCAGGCGCTGGAGAACCTCTTCCGGAACGCGATCGATCACGCGGGCCGGGATGTGGCGATAGAGATCGGCCCGCTCACCACGGAGGACGGCCGCCGCGGGATGTACGTCGCGGACGACGGTCCGGGGATACCGGTCGAACTCGCCGACACGGTCTTCGACTCCGGCGTCTCGTCCGCCGACAGCTCAGGGATCGGGCTGGCGATCGTCGACCGGATCGTGGAGGCCCACGAGTGGGACATCGAGGCCCGAAACGACGACGGCGCGGTCTTCGAGCTCACGTTCGGCGCGAGCGCGACGCAGGTCGCGTCGGCGTAGCGGATTCGCTCGGTGTCGGCGGCGGCTCCGTGACGCCGTTATGCGTCGGAGAACCGGTCGACGGTGCGCCGGTGACGGTCTCGGAACATGCCCTCGAACCCGATTTTCGCCGCGGGTCCGACGAAGTCGCCGAGCGGGCCGAGCGGCAGTCGATACGCGACCGTATCGACGAGCAGGGTCTCGTCCCCGTCGGCGTAGAACGCGTGGGTGTGCTGCCACCGTCGGAACGGTCCGTCCTCCATCTCGTCGACGAACCGCGCGGAGCGCTCGGGCGGGGTCTCCCCGTCGGGGTCGCGCTCGACGATGCGCGAAGTCCACCGCTGACGCGGGCCCGCTCCGAACGGTCGGACCGACATCTCGATCGCCGATCCGGCGACGAGAACCCCCGGATCGGACTCGCCGTCCGGTCCCTCCACGCCGTCGATGTGGAGGCGCATCCAGTCGGGGGTGAGTTCGCGCAGTCCGTCGACCGTGGAGTGGAATGCCCACACGTCTTCGACCGGAGCGGGCACCCGAATCGTCCGCCTGTACGTCGGCATACGTTCGGTACGGTGCGGTCGGACAAAAAGCCGTCCACGGCGGGCCGCGACCGAAACTCGCATGCCTGCGCGCGCGCTGATCGAATACGATGGAACGCGGGGCGATCGACGTCGGCGATCTGGCTGGACCGTTCGACCTTCAGGCGACCCTCGAAAGCGGCCAGAGTTACCTCTGGAACCGGTCCGACGGCGACACGTATGACGAACTTCACGCGCACGGCGGCGACGCGTGGTACGAGACCGTCGTCGATCCGATTCCCGGGGTGACTGACGAGCGCGTCGCGGTGCGGGTCCGACAGGAGGGGGGCGTCCACGACGGCACCCTCCGCTGGGAGGCGTCGACGGACGTCGAGCCGCTGTTGACGCACCTGCTCCGGCTCGACGACGACCTCAACGCGATCCTCGACGCCACGCCAGATCTGCCCCTGCTGGAGCGCGCGTACGACGCCTACGAGGGAATGCGACTGACCCGCGACCCGGTCTTCCCGTGTCTGATCTCGTTCATCTGTTCGGCCCAGATGCGGGTCGCCCGGATCCACGGGATGCAGCGCCGGCTCCGAGAGACGTACGGGGACGCAGTTCGACTCGACGACGAGACGTATCGGGCGTTCCCGACGCCCGAGCAGCTGGCGGCGCGGACGGAGGACGAACTCCGTGATCTCTCCTTGGGCTACCGCGCGCCGTACGTCCAGCGGACCGCGGAGATGGTCGCGACGGGCGAGGCCGACCTCTCGGAAGCGGCCGATCTCCCCTACGAAGAGGCCCGCGAGTCGCTCACGCGGTTCGTCGGCGTCGGTGACAAGGTCGCCGACTGCGTACTGCTGTTCTCGCTGGGATTCCTGGAGGCGGTGCCGTTGGACACGTGGATCCGCACCACCATCGAGGAGTATTACCCCGACTGCGACCGCGGGAGCTACGCTGCGACCTCCCGCGCGATCCGCGAGCGCTTCGGGGGCGAGTTCGCCGGCTACGCCCAGACGTACGTGTTCTACTACCTCCGCGCCGGCGGCGAGTGACCGGCGCGGCGCCCGGAGTCCGGCGCGGCCGAAGTTTGATACTCGTTCGCGTGGTACGCACAATCGTGATGGACTGTCGAGTCGTCGTCGAGGCCGCGGTCCCGGTGTACGACGTGGAGACCGCCGACGAGGCGGTCCGGATCGCCATCTCGAAGACCGGTGAGATGCTCAACCCGGACCTCAACTACGTCGAGATCGACACCGGGACCCGGACGTCGCCGAGCGGCGAACCGCTCGATCCGGCGTTCGTCGCGGCCGACGAGGCGCTCGTCGCCTTGGAGCTCCGGATGGACGTGTTCAACGTCGACCGCGGCGAACACGCCAGCCGCGTCGCGCGAAAGGAGATCGGGAAGCGACTCCGCAACATCCCGCTGAAGGTCCTTACCGTCACCGAGATCGGTCCCGAAGAGAGCGACCGCGCCGACGACGCGTCGACCGCGACAGGAAAGTCAGCGTCGGGCGACGAGGAGTCGAGCCGCAGCGACGGATCGGCACTCAGCGGCGGCGAGGAGCACGAGGAGTTCTGAGCCGGTCGCCTCCGTGCTGCCGGCTCTCGACGGGAGCGGCCACGACGCTGGTCGGCGTTTGGTGCGGTCGGCGAGGAGCGGTACGCGGTAAACGTCTCAGTCGGCCGTCGGGGCCAGCGGCTCCGATTCGGACGACTCCATCGGCTCAGTGATTCCCTCTGTCAGCTTGAAAACGGCCGCCTTGTGGTCGGTCTTGGATTTGTGGATCGACGTCGGTTTCACGCCCAGTTCCTCGTAGGCTTCGAGATCAACGTCGTCGTCCCAGAACTCGCACTGTTTTCGTACCTCCGCGAGGAGACCGTGAAGATGGATGAGTTCCTGCTTCTTCATGAGTACCAGTCCTTTGCTACCGGAGGTTTATATTATTATCTTGAGTAACGTTACCACACTATCCGCGTATTTCGCGAGTAGCAACGCGGAGAAGTGGGTTCTCGATAGATCGTTCAGGATCGTTTCCCGCGATCCGTCGCTACCCGAGGTCGACGACGATCAAAAAGTCGTTCGCGAGACGCCGACCGTGTGCGGTCGGGGCTCCGGTCTCAGGGGTGGTCGAGCCCCCGACCCGGCACGGCGCTACTGGAACTGTCTGACGGCTTCGAGGTCGCGCTCGGTTCGCATGAACTCGGTCAGGCGCCGCGTCGCGTGACACGCCGGACAACTGAAGTTAGACCGCAGGTCCTGAAGCTCGGCCGGGTTGTCCTGCCACTCCTTGCCGCACTCCGGACAGACGAGTCTGACGAACGCATCAACCATGTCACCCTGTACAGTCGGCCGCGTTAAAAACGTGGGTGGCGATCGGGGGTCGAGTGTCGAGCCCGACGAGACCGACATCGAACCGAGTTCCTGACGGCGCCTCAGGCGCTCGCGGCGCCGCTCGCGTCGAGGAGCTCCTTGTATCGATTCCGGATGGTGACCTCGCTGATGTCGGCGACCTCCGAGACCTGACTCTGCGTCACCTTCTCGTTCGACAGGAGCGCGGCGGCGTAGACGGCGGCGGCGGCCAGTCCGACCGGCGACTTACCGCTCGTGATCCCGGCGTTCGCGGCGTCGTCGAGCAGTTCGCGTGCGCGCCGCTCCGTCTCCTCCGAGAGGCCGAGCCGCGAGACGAACCGCGGGACGTAGCTCGTCGGGTCCGCCGGCTGGACGCGCAGTCCGAGCTCGCGGATGACGTACCGGTACGTCCGCGTGAGCTCCATCTTCTCGACGCGGGAGACCGTCGTGAACTCGTCGAGGCTCCGCGGGTTCCCCACCTGCCGGGCTGCGGCGTACAGCGAGGCCGTCGCGACGCCCTCGATGGAGCGGCCGGGAAGCAGGTCCTCGTCGAGCGCGCGGCGGTAGATGACGCTCGCGGTCTCGCGGACGTTGTCGGGGAGGCCGAGGGCGCTGGCCATGCGGTCGATCTCGCCGAGCGCCTGCTTGAGGTTGCGCTCCTTGGAGTCGCGGGTGCGGAACCGCTCGTTCCACGTCCGCAGCCGCTGCATGCGGCGTCGCTGTCGGCCCGAGAGCGACTTGCCGTAGGCGTCCTTATCCTGCCAGCCGATGTTCGTCGAGAGCCCCTTGTCGTGCATCATGTTCGTCGTCGGAGCGCCGACCCGCGACTTGCTGTCCCGCTCGTTCGAGTTGAACGCGCGCCACTCCGGCCCGCGGTCGACCGAGTCCGCCTCGACGACGAGCCCGCAGTCGTCACACACCGTCTCGCCGTGCTCCGTGTCGGTCGCGAGCCGACCGCCGCACTCGGGGCAGGTCGTGGTGCGCTCGCGCTCGCTCTCCGTCGGCTCCGCGACGGCCGCCGACTCCGACGCCCTCGTTCGCGTGCGCTCGCCGCCCGCGGACGCGTCCGCGGAGTCCGCCCGTCCTTCCCGTTCCGTGCCGCCGTCGCTGTAGGTATGTGTCTCTGTCATGGGTGTGCTCCGACGATCCCCCGACGAAAATACAGCGAGGTCCGCGAATCGCCAGCTCGTTAACGTATAGTTAGTCGCGAAAGTATATAAATATATCTATAATTGAGCGCGGCGTTGCGACCGGAAGCGGCTTCATACGTCGGTGTACGCGGATATGTGACCTCGACCTCGTCCTATCCGCGATCGGTGATGTCCCGGAGCGGAGTCGTGCGACCGTATTTATACTTCACTCTCAGTGACCGCCCCCACGCAGCGAGGCCGGTCCTCGACTCAAGGGGCCGGTCGGCGCCCCACCCGAGGTCCGTGTGCCTGAGAGGCCACCGGGTACAGCGCCGACCTCGCTCGCACCGTCGACCGTCACCGCTCGTCGACCGCGGCGCGCGCGAGCGCGCCCGCCAGCACCTCGGTCGCCGCGGCGCAGTCGTCCCAGTCGGTCCACTCTCGGGGGTTGTGCGAAATCCCGTCGCGGGACGGAGCGAACAGCAGCGACGCGTCCGTGACGCGCGCGACCCGCATCGCGTCGTGCGCCGCGCCCGAGTGGAGGTCGATCGCCTCCCGCCCGGCGGCGTCGGCGGCGCCGTGCGCGGCCCCGCGGAGCCGGTCGCTCATCGGCGTGGGCGCAACGTCGAACGGTCGCTCGAACGCGGTCTCGACGCCCCGCTCGCGCTCCAGCCGCGCGAGCGAGTCGCGCGCGGCCTCGACGATCGCCTCCATGGATCCGGCCTCGACGTCGCGGATATCCACGCCGGCCTCGACGCGGCCGGGAACCACGTTCGTCGCGTTCGGCGCGACCGACAGCGACCCGACGGTGCCCACCGCCGAGGGCGACGAGGACGCCACGACCTCGTTCGCGGCGGCTTCGACGTCCAACACGAACTCGCTCGCGGCCGCGAGCGCGTCGGTCCGCTCGTCCATCGGGGTCGCGCCCGCGTGGTTCGCCTCGCCTTCGATCGCTGCCTCGCAATGGGTGATCCCGGTGATCGTCGTCACGACACCGACCGCCGCGCCCGCTTCCTCCAGCGTCGTGTCCTGCTCGATGTGGAGCTCGTAGAACGCCGCCCACGACGCGGGATCGAGCGTTGTCGGGTCGCCGTCGTCGTCGGTCGGCGTGGCGGCGTCGACGGCGTCGCCCCCGCGGTAGCCGATCCGATCGAGCGCCTCGCCGAGCGTCTCTCCGCCAGCGTTCGACAGCGCGAGCGCGTCGTCGAGCGCCGTCTCGCTGGTCGCGACTGACGAACCGAGGAGCCCGTTGCCGAAGCTGCCTCCCTCCTCCTCGGTGAAGCTGACGACGGCGACCGGTCGGTCCGGCTCGGCCCCTGCGTCGCGCATCGCGCGGACCGCCTCCAACGCGGCGTACACCCCGAGCGGGCCGTCGAAGATCCCGCCCTCCGGCACGCTGTCGAGGTGGCTCCCCGAAACGACCGGAGCCGCCTCGGGATCGGCGCTCGCCGGGACCCACGTCCCGAGGACGTTTCCGACCGCGTCGACCGCGACGTCGAGACCGGCGGCTCGAAGCCGTTCGACCAGCCGGTCCCTGGCGCGACGGTTCGCCTCGGATCCAGTGCGATTCGTTCGCGCGTGCGCGTCCGGATCGCCCGTTTCGACGCGGCCGAACGCCGCATTCGCCTCGATGTCCGCGCGGAGCCGGTCCGCGTCGACTGGGAGCGTCATACCTGAGCCGGGCGCTCCGCGATCAAAACGGTTCGGGCTCCGGCGGTCGCGTCGAGGCGGGTGTCCGGGCGGTCACCTCCCGAGTGGCCTTCACTCCCCGCGCCGCGCGAGCCAGTAGCCGGCCGAGCCCAGCCCGAGTCCGGCCGCGAACGCGCGGCTCGCCGCCTTCCCGTCGATCGACCGCTCGGCGGCGACGCCGAGCGCCGCCCACGCCAGCGCGATCCCGAGGCTTCGTGCCGGGCCGCCGCGGAACCGCCGACAGCCCGCGGTCGCCCGCGCGTGACGGTAGAGGTAGCCGACCGCGAAGCCGGTCGCGAACGGTGCCGCCGGAACCCCCTCGGTGTCGGTCCGGGACAGCGCGAGCAGCGCGAGGCCGCAGCAGAGCTCGGTCGTGGCACCCGCTGCGCGCACGACACCGACCATGCGTACCGTTCACATCCGTCACTCATAGCCGTTTCGCCGGGAGCGCCTTCCGATCCCGAAGACACTTTGCGCGCGGCGTTGTGGTGTCAGCCGACATGTCCCCGTTGCTCCTCCAAGGCGCGGCGGCCGGTATCGCCCTCTTAGTCAGTCTCGGGTTCCTCGTCGTCCACCTCGCGATGATCGTGTGGACGTACTCTGACGCGCAGAGCCGCAGCGAGCACCCGCCGATCCTGTGGGCGCTCGTCGTGTTCTTCGCGCCGCTTCTCGGGATCCTGCTGTACCTCATCATCGGGCGGGACTCCTACTGAGCCGCCGTCTCACGCACCGGGGCCGACGAGTGGTTCCCGGCGCCGATCCCGCCGGAGGACTCACACGCCCTTGAGCACGCTCGTCACGCCGACGCTCTCGGCGACGACCCACGCGACGAACAGCCCGTAGGCCGCGAGCAGCGCGTACGACTCGCGCTCGTTGAGCGCGAGGCTCGTCCGGAGCGTCACGAACAGCAGGACGGTCGCGACCGTCAACACGCCGAGCATCGGCACCGCCGTCGAGAAGTTGACGGCGACCTCGCCGACGATCAGCACGCCGAGCGGGATAGCGACGAGCAGGTCGAACGTGTTCGATCCGAGGACGTTTCCGAGGCTCGTCGTCCCCCGGTTCTCGCGCGCCGTCCGGACGCTGACCAGCGTGTCCGGGAGGCTCGTCGCTGCCGCGACGACCGTGACGCCGGCGAGGAACTCCGGGACTCCGAAAGTGACGCCGAGCGACTCCACCGACGCCACGAGCCGCTCGACGTTGACGACGATGACCGCGAGCCCGCCGCCGAGCTTCGCCCACTCGCGCCGAATGTCGATCCCCTCGCGCACGCGGTCCATCGCCGCGTCGTCGACGTCCTGATACTGGATGAAGAGGTAGAGACCGTACAGCGCGAGCGGGATGACCGCGAGCGAGCGCGGCAACCTCCCGACGATCGGGTCCGTCGACACCGGGAAGTAGATGACCGCGAGCGCGAACGTCACGACCAGCGCGGAGACCGCCAGCATGTAGAACTGCGCCTCCTTGTACACGATCGCCCGGTTGGCTTCCAGCTCGTCCTCGCCTCCGAGTCCGGCGGCCGCGGGAATCACGAGAACGTTGAAGATGGCCGACCCGACGAGCGCGCCCACGCCCATGTCGAAGACGCCGGTGAGAGCGGTGACCAGCACGCTCACGAGCTCCGGGAAGCTCGATCCGACCGCGACGACGATCGACCCTTGAACCACCTCCGGGAGCCCGTAGTACCCGGACAGCGTCTCGGCGGCCTCCTCCAACCAGCCGCTCCCGAGCCAGATGAACGCGGTCGCCGCGGCGATCACGAGGACGTGGACGAGTGGCGAGTCGGGGAGGGCGCCCGTCACGGCGCTAGCGCACGTGCTTCCCGGCCAGCTCCCACAGCCGGTCCGCGATCGCGTCGTCGAGGTCGTCGCGGGCGACGCGCCACTCCCAGTTGCCGTCCAGCGTCCCGGGCTCGTTGAACCGGGACTCGCTGCCGAGCCCGAGCAGGTCCTGAATCGTCGCCACGGCGAGGATCGCGTCCGAACTCCACACCTCGTCGATGATCGCCCACTCGGGCGGCTCGTCGGGGTCGCTCCCGACGTTGTACCGGAAGCAGTCGCGCTGCTCGGCGGGGAGGTCCTCGAAGTAGCCGGCCCACGTGTCGGTGTCGTGCGTCGAGGTGTAGCCGACGACCCCCTCGCCGTAGTGCATCGGCTGGTACTCGTTCCCCTCCGCGCACCAGTCGGCGTACTGCGGGACGCGCATCCCCGGGAAGCCGAACTCGGCCATCAGCTCGTCCATCGCCGGGTCCTCGAAGCCGAGGTCCTCGGCGATGAACGGAGCCGCGCCGAGCTCGCGCTCGACGGCCTCGAACAGGTCGCGGCCCGGCCCGTCGCGCCACTCGCCGTCCGCGGGGTCGTCGCTGTCGGCGGGGATCGCCCAGTACTTCACGAAGCCGAGGAAGTGGTCGAGCCGCGCCACGTCTGCGAGGTCGAACAGCCGACGGAACCGGTCGAGCCACCAGTCGTACCCCGACTCGGCGAGCCGCTCCCAGTCGTACAGCGGGTTCCCCCACCGTTGGCCGGAATCGCCGGCGTTCGGCGGCACGCCCGCGACCGCAGTCGGACGGTTCCCCTCGTCGAGCCGGAACGCCTCCGGGCTCGCCCACACGTCGGCGGAGTCGAGCGCGACGTAGATGGGCACGTCGCCGACGATCGATACGCCCTCATCGGCGGCGACCGCGCGCAGGTCGTGCCACTGGCGGTCGAACGTCCACTGGACGAACGCGCGGAACCGGACCTCCGCGGCGTATTCCTCGCGCGCCTCGGCCAGCGCGTCCGGGTCTCGCGTGCGCAGCGGCGCGGGCCACTCCGTCCACACGTCCTCAGGGCGGGCGTCGGAGAGCGCCCTGAACAGCGCGTAGTCGGCCAGCCACGGCTCGCGCTCGCGAAACGCGCCCAGCGCGGCGCGGTCCTCCTCGGTCGCCCGCTCCTCGAACTGCTCGAACGCGGTCCGCAACAGCGGGAGCTTGTACTCGCGGACCGCGTCGTAGTCGACGCGGTCGGTCGGGAAGTCGGGGACCGGCCGCAGGTCCCCCTCGTCGAGCCAGCCGTCGTCGACGAGCCCCTCGGGGTCGACGAACAGCGGGTTGCCGGCGAACGCGGACGGCGACTGGTACGGCGACTCCCCGGCCACGGAGAGCGTCGGCCCGATCGGACAGATCTGCCAGTGGTCGACGTCGGCGTCGCCGAGGAACGAGAGGAAGTCGCGCGCGCCCTCGCCGAGGTCGCCGATCCCGTACGCCCCCGGTAGCGAGGTGACGTGACAGAAGACGCCGTCGGAGCGGTCGAATCGCATAGGCCACCCTGCGCCCCCCACTGACTTCAAACGTTGCGTCCGGGGATCGCGTCGCGGCGGCGGAGATCGTCACGACTGGCCGCTCACTCGTCCGCGACCGGACGGCCACTCTCCGGCCCGCCGTTCACTCCTCTGCGACCGGCACCACCGCCACGTCGTCGACGCGGACCCGCTCGGTGCCCTCGCCGTCTTCGACCACGCACCGCTCGCCCGTGACCAGGTCGCGCTCGCCGTGAGCGACATCGATCGCGACGCTCGCGTCCGCGGGCGCGAAGTTGAGAACGACGATCAGGTCCTCGTCGCCGTCGTGCCGGCGGAACGCGACCACGTCGTCCGGGTGGACGTCGCCGCTCGCGACGATCGGCCGCTCGGAGAGGTCGCCGCTCGCGACGTGGTAGCCGACGCGCGACACGTCGCCCTCCGGCCCGAGCGCCGGGTGGTCCCGTCGGGTCGCGAGCAGTCGCTCGTAGCGGTCGCGGACCTCCTCGCGCGCGTGGTCCCACGCGATCGCGTCGCGCCGGCCGCGCTGACCGATCTCCTGGCCGGCGTACACCATCGGGACGCCGGGCAGCGTCATGATCGCCGCGCCCGCGGCCGCCGCGGCGGCGTCGCCGCACTCGACGCGGTAGCGCGTCTCGTCGTGGTTCTCGATGTACTGGAGGAACTCGGCGTGGTCGGGGAACCCGATCTCCGCGCGCTGGTCGACCGCGTCGAGGACGCTCGAAGCGGGTTCCGCGCCGCGACCGACCTGGCGGAGCTGGAAGTACAGCGTCGCGTCGAAGTGGACGTCGAACATCCCCTCGTGGAAGCCGGGGATGTACGGGATCGTCTCGTCCATCAGGAGGAACTCGCGGTCGATGTCCTTCACGCGGTCGCGGAGTTCGCGCCAGAACGAGTCCGGGACCGCCCACGCCATGTCGCAGCGGAACCCGTCGACCAGCGGGGCCCACTCGTCGATCACGTCGAGGAGGAACCGCCGCACGTCGAGGTTCGCGTGGTTCAGGTTCGCGATAAGCTCCCAGTCGAAGTAGGTCCCCGGCTCGCCGGACTCCTGCCACTCGTAGCGGTCGCGGTACGGCGACTCCGGATTCTGGTAGGCGTCGCGGAACCACTCGTGGTCGCGGGCCGTGTGGTTGGCGACGAAGTCGAACAGCACGCGCATCCCGTGGTCGTGGGCCGTCTCGACGAGCGCTTCGAAGTCCTCGCGCTCGCCGAGGTCGTCGGCGGTGTCGAAGAAGTCGACGATGTTGTAGCCGTGTGGCTTCCCGTCGTGCCCGAGGACCGGCGTGAGCCAGAGCGTGTCGGCGCCGAGCTCCGCGATCCGGGGGATCCGCTCCGCGATGGCGTCGAACGCCGCGCCCTCGTCGGCGTCCGCGAAGGTGCGGACGAACACCTCGTAGACGGAGGCGCTGCGAGTCCACGCCGGCGGGTCGTTGAGTCGGAGCGTCTCGAAGTCGGGCGCGTCAGGGGTCAGCATGGCCTCGCCGCCGGCGTCGGTCGCTCCCGGCGGACCGTCCCCGGCGCGCTCGACCGCGGCCGCGTCGGCGACGCTCACGCGCGGATCCTCTCCCGAGTCCCGCGCGACCGCGACGGCGTGAACGCGGAGGCGGTCAGGAACCGCGTCGAGGGGGACGCGGAGTTCGCGGCCGCCGTCGCTCACCCGGAGCGCGTCTCGCGGGCTCGTGCGGCCGTCGGCCACCGCGGTCTCGACGTCCCGGTCGTCGACGACGAAGGTCACCGAGAGGTCGTCGGCGTCGAACGCGGACTCCGGGTTCGGCGTCGGCGTCGCGGTGAACACCGCCTCTCCGGCGCCCGAGCGCGCCTCCTCCCCTCCGGTCTCGCCGCCGGTCGACTCGGCGTCGCCGCCGAACGCGACGCTCGCGTCCACCCTGACCCGCGGCCGACCCACGCCCTCGTGCCGCTCCCGCGCGGCGTAGTCCACCGGCGCGTCGTCCGCGTCGCGGTCCCGTATCGCGGTCCCGCTGCCGCCGGCGACGTCGACGCCCTCGTAGCTCGCGGGGAACGCGCGGACCGTGAGCAGGTGGTCGCCGTCCGGCGCGTCGAGCCCGAGCAGGTAACGGCCCGGAACGTCGGGCGTGAACGCCGTTACGGCGTCGTCGCCGACGGTCGCCTCGCTGCCGGGCGGGGCGTCGGCGACGCGCCAGACGTACGTCGCGTCGGGGTTCGGGTCTCGCGGAGCCAGTTCGGTCTGCTCGCCGGTCGCGAGGAAGCGCGGGGGTCCGGGGTGGTGCATGTGACGCCAATTAACGCCCGGGGCCTTCGGTGTTGCTCTTGTTTCGGTGAGATCTGCGCCGCGCAGCGTCCGTTCGGATACCGGCCGCGGTCGTCAAGGCTTTTACTCCGGCAGTCGCAGAGCGGGTATGCGACTGCGTACCGCCCTTACGGAGCACGAACGTCGGCGCGGGGAGCGCTACCCGGCGGAACACTCGATGACCGCCGGCGCGTTCACCGGCGACGACGGCCGACTGGTCCACGTCGGACCGGACGGGACCGTCCACGACTGTTCGTACTCCCTCTCCGAGGTCGGCGGGGCCGACCGCCTGCGGATGGGGATCACCGCCGGGCGCGGGGTCCGCTGGTTCGACGACCTCGAGACGACCCGCCAGCACTACGACGGCGACACGCCGCTCGTCGAGACGGAGTACGACGCCGGCCGCTACACCATCCACCAGTTCGACCTCGTCGTGAGCGACACGCACCTCACGCACGTCGAACTCCGGGGATCACCGCCCGCCGACGCCGAGGTCGTCGCCGCCTACGCGTTCTCGCCGGACATGGTCGAGGGTCGCGTCGGTAACATGGTCCACGACGGGGCCGGCCCCGAGGACGGCGGCGTCGTCGAGGTGTACCACCGCACCGAGCACGACTTCCTCACCGCCTCGACCGGGCTCTCGAACGCCCACGGCCAGCGCCTGCGGACGATTCCGGAGCTGCTCGGCGAGGCCGACGACGGCTTCCCGCACCGCGGCGAGATCGATCGACGAGAGGACTCGCGGCTCACTCCCGACGTGGTCGTCCGCGCCCCCTTCGAGCGCGACGGCCGCACGGAGCGCGTCACGCTCGCCGGGCGAGCGGTCGTCGACCGCCGGGCCGCCCGCGACACCGGCGACGACGCGAAGGACGCGCTCACCGACGGGGTCGACCGCCAGCGCCGCATCGAGACGGTCTCGAACATCGCCACCGCGTACCCCGACGCGGACGACCTCCGCGAGGCCGCGGACGGGCGCGGACCGGACGTGCCCGCCGACGCCCCGCGACGGTCGGTGATCGCGAGCGACCTCCGCGCGCTCGACCTGCTCACCGCGGAGTCCGGGGGCCGGATCGCCGCCCCCGAGTTCGACCCGTTTTACTCCACCTCCGGCGGCTACGGCTACACGTGGTTCCGCGACGAGGCGACCGTCTCGACCGCGCTGCTCGACGCGAGCGAGGAGCTCGGCCTCGACGCCGACGAGGAGCTGCTCGCGGCCGCGAGCTTCTTCTGTCGGACGCAGGACGCCGACGGCTCGTGGCCCCACCGCGTGTGGGCCGACTCCGGGAAGGTGGCCCCCGGCTGGGCGAACGCCCGGATCGAGGGCGCGAACGCGACCCCCGGCCCGAACGATCAGCTCGACCAGCCCGCCACGGTCGTCGCGTTCCTCGCGACCCTCCGCCGCGAGGCCGACCTCCCCGAAGAGTGGCGCGACCGGATCGACGAGACGATCGCCGACGCCGTCGACTTCCTCTTCGAGACGACCGAGGACGACGGGCTCCCCCGCCGCTGTCAGAACTGCTGGGAGAACGCGCTCGGCCGGTTCACCCACACCGGCGCCGAGTACCTCCGGGCGTTCGCCGCGGTGGCGCGCGCGCCGGTCGACGAGGCACTCCGGGCCGACGCGGCCGACGCCGCTGACACCGCGCTCTCCGGGCTCAACGCGCGCTGGAACCCCGACACGGAGCGGTTCCTCCAGCGCGCGAGCGAGGAGGACCAAGACAGCCGCGCCGACGCCAGCACCTTCGCGCTCGCGACCGCGGCCGCCGAGTACGCCGCCCTGCTCGACGAGACGCCGGCGGCCGACGACGACGCGCCCGACGACGCCGCGGCCACCGACGGCTCCGGCTCGGTCGACACCGTCGCGGCGAGCGAGTTCGACCGCTTCCTCGACCGCGTCAACACCCACGTCCGGCAGTCGATCGACGCGCTCCGGCGCGAGACGCCCGCCGTGGAGGGGCTCGTGCGGTTCACCGGCGACGACTGGCGCACCGCCGAGCAGGGCGCCGCGAAGGTGTGGTCGATCGCGACGCTGTGGGGCGCGACCGCGGCGGCGACGCTCGCGGGCGTCGTCGAGGACCGGGGCGGGACCGCGGAGCCGCTGTTCGCCGACGCGCGCGACCTCTACGCCCTCTGCGAGCCGGACGGTCCCTTCGTCAACGAGGCCGGGCTGTTCGCGGAGCAGGTGTTCGACGACGGGGACCTCGACAGCGCGACGCCGATCGCGTGGTCCCACGCGCTCCGCATCGACGCCACGGTGACGCTGGCGAGCCGCGGCGAACTCCCGGTCCCGCACGACCGCGAGACCGGCCCGGAGGCGGCGCCGCACTGGACCACGGGCCGCAAGTTCGGCGTCGGTACGCCCGCCGACTACGACGCCGACGATCCGGTCCCGGTGTGGTTCACGCTCACCGAGGGGGCCCTCACCGAGGCGCGGTTCCCCCGGATCGACGTGATGAACGTCCGGACGTTCGACTTCCTCGTGGCCGACCCCGACTCCGAGTACGCGATACGGACCTTCGCCGAGACGGGCCACGTCTCGGCGACGGAGACGATCGAGCGGACGACCGAGCCGGCGGCCGACGACGCGCTGGCGTACGTCCAGACGATCCGCGAGACCGGCGACGGCCACGGCCACGGCTGGACGCTCACCGTCGAGTACGCGGTCGACACCGACGGCACCGCGATCCTCGCCGACGTCCGGTTCGAGGGGTCCCGCGAGTACGACGTGTACGCTCTCGTCGACGCCACCATCGCGAACGTCGGCACCGACGACCGCGCCGAGCGGGTCGCGGGCGACGCGGGGGCGCACCTCCTCGCGCGCAAGGACGACCCGGACCGCGACCCCGGGAAGCTCGTCGACGACGAGGGCGAGCCGTTCGCCCCCGCGCTCGCGCTGGCGAGCGGCGACGGGTTCGACTGGGCGAGCGCGCTCGCGGCCGACGGCGACGCCACCGACGCGCTGTTCGGCGACGGCGAGCGCGTCGAGGAATCGCCCGAGGCGGTCGGCAACGTCGTGCTCGCCGGTCTCGTCGGCAGCGGCGAGTCGCTGCGAGACACGGTCGCGCTCGGGTTCGCCGAGGACTCGGACACGGCGGGCGCGCTCGGCGAGGCGGAGGGCGCGCTCGCTCGCGGGTTCGACGACGCCGCGGCGGCGTACGCGCAGACGTGGCGCGCGTGGCTCGCCGACCGTGAGCTTCCCGACTCGGTCGCCGGCGACCCCGGCCTCGCGGCGCAGTATCGGTTCGCGCTGATGACGCTGGCGGCCGTCGAGGACAAGGCCCACGACGGCGCGGGGATCGCCAGCCCGTCGGTGCCGTGGGGCGAGACCGAGTACGCCGCCGAGAACCGCGGCTACGGCTACAACTTCGTCTGGTCGCGCGACCTCTATCAGGTGTTCACGGCCCTGATCGAGATGGACGAGCTCGAACGCGGCGCGGACGCCTTGGCCTACCTCTACAACACCCAGCAGGACGACGACGGATTCCTCCCGCAGAACACCTACATCGACGGCCGGACCCGGTGGGGCGGCGAGCAGATGGACAACATCGGCTTCCCCTCGGTGATGGCGTGGCAGCTGTACGAGCGCGGCGTGACGCTCGACGACGCCGGCTACACGTACGACCAGGTCGCCCGCTCGCTCGATTACATCGCCGAGAACGGCCCCGAGACGGCACAGGAGCGCTGGGAAGAGGAGGCCGGCTACTCGCCGTCGAGCATCGCGGCCGAGATAGCGGGCCTCGTCTGCGGCGCGGCGCTCGCGCTCGCCGAGGCCGACCGGCGCGAGGAGGCGGACGGCGACGGCGCCGAATCGCCCGACTCCCTCCGTGCGGACGCGCTGGCGTGGCTCGCGCTCGCCGACGACTGGACCGCGCGCGTCGAGGAGTGGTGCGCGACCTCGACGGGGACCGACCGCCACGATCGGACCCCGTACTACATCCGGATCACGGCCGACGGGAACCCCGACTCCGGCCGACCGCGCACCATCGCCAACGACGGGCCGACGTACGACGAGCGGGAGATAATCGACGGCGGCTTCCTCGAACTCGTCCGGCTGGGGATCAAGCCCGCCGACGACCCGGTCGTCCGCAACTCCGTCTCGGTCGTCGACGACTCGATCCGGGTGGACACGCCGCACGGCGCCGCCTGGTACCGCTACGTCGGCGACGCGTACGGCGAGATCGCGGTCGGTGACCCCGGCGCGCCGTGGGCCGGGACCGGCGACGGCCGCGGGCGTCTCTGGCCGATCTTCACCGGCGAGCGCGGCGAGTACGAGCTGCGCGCCCGCGCCGACGGCCCCGACGCCTTCGGCGGGACCGACGAGGATGCGCTCGAACCCGAGGCCCTGCTCGAGACGATGGCCGGGTTCGGCAACTCCGGGCTGATGCTCCCCGAGCAGGTGTGGGACCGCGAACACCCGACGAAGTACGGCTGGGAGTTCGGCGAGGGCACCGGGGGGGCGACCCCCCTCGCGTGGTCGATGGCCGGCTTCGTCCGGTTGGCGCACGGCGTCGACGCGGACGAACCGGTCGAGACGCCGGCGGTCGTCCGGGATCGGTACGTCGAGCGCGACCGCCCCGCAGGCCCCGACCTGACCGCCACGGCCGAGTTCGTCGAGGACGCGGTCGTCGTCGCGGGCGAGACGGACGCCGAGTCCGTCGCCGTCCACACCCGAAAGACCTCGCGGCTCGTGACGCCCGACGACGACGGTGCCTTCGAGGTCGACCTCGACGCCGCGACCGACGCGGACACCGTCGTGGTCGCGGCCGCGACGGACGAGGCGTTCGAGGCGGCCGGCACGTCGGTGGAACGGCTTCGGCTCTAGGTCGGGCGGTTCCGGTCTCCGGCTCGGCTTACCCGAGCGCGTTCACGTCGACGCTGCGGACCCCGCCGTCGACCTCGATCTCGACCGTCGAACCGACGCGCTCGCGCACGGTCTCGCGCCACGCCTCGACGCTCTCGGCGTGTCGCTCGCGACGCGTTTCGAGGTCGGCGTCAGGGAGTTCGGCGGCCGTGTCGTCGACTTCGGGGTACGGGGGCACGTCCGCGACGAGGTCCCTGGGGTCGATGTAGAGCGGCGCGGGTGCGTCGTCGGAACCACCGTTCCCGTTATGGCCTCCATTCCCGCCGGCGTCGAGCGCGTGGAGCCGTGCGCGCATCCGCCCGGAGAACGGCGGCGTCGCGCGGAGGACGACCTCGCGGTCGCTCCGGAGCGTGGCCTCGAGCGCGTTCGCCACGTCCTCGCGGTGGACCGCGATCGACCGGATCCGGTCGGGACCGGCCGCGTCGTCCGCCGACTCTTCAGTCATCGTTCGCCGCCCACTCGGCGTCCGAGAGCGTTCGCTGGACGGCCTCTTCGCCGACCGCGCCCGCGAGGTGTTCGAAGCCGGCGCGGACGCCGCGGTCGCCCGCGTTCGCGACCAGCCGCGAGACGATGAACTCCGGCGTGGACTTCCCGACCGTCTCGAACCGCGGCTGGTAGTCGACGCGGAGCTCCAGGTCGTTCGTCAGCCCCTCCGCGAAGATGCCGTCGATCCGTGCGGCCTCGGGCAGCGGACTCAGGTCCTCGGCGAGGTGCGTGACGTAGACGCCGAGCGCGCCGCGGTCGACCGTGAGCGTCACCAGCCCGTTCAGCAGGTCGGCGGCCCGGCCCGGCTCCGTGATCGCCTCGAACTCGTCGACGAGCATGAGCGTCCGACCGTCCGCGACCAGCGGCGGCACGACCGACTTCAACGTCGACTCCAGCACGCCGGCGTTGAACGACGCGTGTCGGCGGTGGAAGACGATCCGGTCGAACGTCCCGACCTCGGCCGCGTCGGCGGGCACGGGCAGCCCCATCGATGCGAGCAGCGCCACCGCGCACAGCGTTTCGAGGAGGGTCGTCTTCCCGCCGGAGTTCGCCCCGGTGAGGACGCTCACGCGGTCGCCGGTCGGCGGCGCGTCGGCGCTCGCGACGCCCGACGCGTCAGCGAGCGAGTGCGAGCCGACGCCGTACGAGACCGGCTGGACGTCGCCCCCGAGGAACGGGTTCCGCGCGCCGCGCACGGCGATGCCGTCGTCGACGAGCGTCGGGCGGACGTGCCCGTTCTCCGCCGCGAACCGCCCGAGCGACAGCAGGAAGGCGGCGTCCGACACGGCGGACGCGGCGCGGGCGACGGCGGTGTCGCCGCCGTCGTCCGCTCCGTCGCCGCCGCCGGCGGTCGCGTCGTCTCTCCCCGCGGACTCGTCGCCCAGCCGCTCGCGGATGTCGGCCGCGACGGCGGCCTCACGCTCCTCGACGGCCGCTTCGAGTTCGACGACGAGGTCCCGCAGCGTCCCGGAGACGAAGTCGGCGGCGTCGAGCGCCTCGTCGGGCGACGCGGCCCGGACCGTCGCGGGCTCGACGCCCGTCTCGCTCGCGACGTGGTCGATCGTCGCCGCCTCCAGCGCCTCGAAGTCGCGGAGGCTCCCGTCGCGGACCGATTCCAGCACGTCGAACGCGGAGTCGGCGAGGTCGCGCGCCGCGGACAGCTGCTCGCGGAGCCGGTCCAGCTCCGCGTCCGCGCCCGCCGCGATCTCGATATCGTCACCGTCGAGCCCGCCGGCGGGGTCGATCGACCCCCGGACGTCGGCGAGCGCGTCGGCCGCGTCGCGCAGGCGGTCCCCGTCCAGCGCGCCGATGTCGGCGAACGGTCCCGCCGTCAACCCCGCCTCGCGGAGCGCGACGGCGGTCTCGACCGCGGCCAGGTCGGAGCCGGCGGCCTCGTCGTACGCGTCAAACGCGTCCGCGACCGCCTCCCGGTCCGCCTCGTCGAGGTCGGTCCACGCGTCGCGGGCGGCGACGACCCGGTCTAATCGTGCCTCGACGGCGTCGCGGTCGAGGAGCGGGGTCAACACCCGAATGCGGTCCGCCGCGTGCGCGGTCAACGCCGCGTCGGCCGCGAGCCCGAGGAGGTCGTCGTACACCGAGCGCGCGTCGCCAGTCGCGAGCACGTCCATCCCGGCCTCCCCGTTCGCCCGGCGGAGGATGCGGGTCGCGCGGCCGCGGTGGAGCCCGGCGTCGACGAGCGCGCGGACATCGGCCGACTCGATCGCCTCAACCGCCCGCTCGGTCCCGAGGGCCTCGGCGAGCCGCTCGCTCGTCTTCGGCCCGATCCCCCAGTAGTCCTGGAGTCGCATACCCCGTGGTGTGGCCCCGGCATCTTGGCGCTTTCGTCGCTCGCGTCGCCGACGGCGACCCCGCGAGAGCGTCGGCGCGAGTTCCGTCCCCTCGCCGTCGGTTCCGCCACGGCAGCGTTCATACCGCGCTGACTCCTACTCGCGGCCATGGCCACGGAGATCGCGGACGGCGTCTGGCGACTCGACTGCGGCGGAGTCAACGCGTACCTCGTCTTCGACGACGTGCCGACGCTTGTCGACGCCGGGACGCCGTGGGACGAGGGCGCGATCCGAGGGGGCCTCGGCGACGCCGGCGTCGATCTCTCGGCGATCGGGCGCGTCCTCCTCACCCACTACGACCTCGATCACGTCGGGACGCTGGCGGCGCTGACGCCGGAGCTCGACGCGCCGGTCCACGCCTACGGCTTCGACGCGCAACTGCTGCGGGGCTATCGGACCCCCCCGCTCGGGAATCATAAAGGGCTGATACAGCGGCTCGGCGGACTCGTCACCGATCTCCCGGAACTCGAAATCGTCGGCGTCCGCGACGGCGACGCGATCGGCTCGTTCACGGCGTACCACACGCCGGGCCACACGCCCGGCCACGTCGCCTACGTCAGCGAGGAACTGGGCGTCGCGCTGCTCGGCGACCTCGTCTCGGAGTCCGACGGCGAGTTGACGGAGTCCGGCTGGGTGATAAGCTACGACACGGGCGCGGTCGCGGCGAGCGTCCGGTCGCTCGCGGAGCGCGCCCCCGCGTTCGACGTCGCCTGCGTCGGGCACGGCGACCCGCTCGCCTCGGGGGGTGACGAGGCGCTGCGCCGGCTGGCGGCGACGCTCTGAACGCCGCCTAGCGCGACTGCCGGTAGATGAGGTTGCGCTGGATGTCGTTGGCGCCCTCGTAGATCACCGGGATGCGCACGTCGCGGTAGACGCGGGCGATCCGGCGCTCGGTGAGGTTCGACCGGCCGCCGTGGAGCTTCATCCCCTTCTCGGCGCAGTCGGTGGCGACCTCGGTGGACTTGGTCTTCGCCAGCGCGGCCCAGTAGCCGGCGTCCTCGCTGTTCGCGACCTTCTCGCAGGCGCGCCAGTTGAGCGCGCGCGCCGACTCGAAGCCGATCCGCATGTCCGAGACCGTGTGCTGGACGGCCTGGAAGTCGTCGATGGTGCGGCCGAACGCCTCGCGCTCGTCGATGAACGCCTCGGCCTCCTCGATGGCCGCGGCTGCGAGGCCCAGTCCGTGGCCCCCGACGATGACGCGGCCGTGGTTGAAGAAGTCCGCGAGGGCGTAGAACCCGCCGCCCTCGCTGCCGACGACGTTCTCCTCGGGGACGAAGCAGTCCTCGAAGACGATGTGGCCCTGCTTCGACGCGCGCATCCCCATCTTCTCGGGGATGTGCTCGGCCTCGTAGCCGTCGGAGTCCGTCTCGACGATGAACAGCGTGTAGTTCGAGTAACGGTCGTCGCTCTCGCCAGTCTTGGCGTAGACGGTGAGCCAGTCGGCCTCGACCGCGTTGCCGACCCAGTACTTCTCGCCGGTGAGCTCGTAGCCCCCCTCGACCTTCTCGGCCTTCGTCGTCATGCCCGCCAGGTCGGAGCCGGTCTGCGGCTCCGACACCGCGAGCCCCGAGAGCTGTTCGTTCTCGGCCACCGGCCGGAGGTACTTCTCCTTCTGCTCCTCCGTGCCGTAGTCCTCGACCATCTCCGCGCCGAAGCTGGCGAGCTGGAGGGTGAGCGCGATGCCCGCGTCCGCGCGGTAGAACTCCTCCGCGATGGCGAGCACCTGCGCGAGGTCGAACCCTTTCCCGCCGTACTCCTCGCCGATGTCCTGCGCGACGAGCCCGGCGTCCATCCCGGCTTCGAGCACCTCCCACGGGTACTCGCCGGTGTCGTAGTACGACTCGGCGTTCGGTGCGATGTACTCGTCGGCGAACTCGCGGGCCTCCTGTTTGACGTCTCGCGCGCGCTCCGGCACGATGCTGTCGTCGAGCAACTCCATACCGACCCTGTGGACCCCGTGGACAAAACCTTCGTGGAACAACGAAGAACTCCGGGCGAGTTCACGCGTCGTCGACCGCGTCCGCGTCGCTGCGTTCTCCGTCAGCGCCCGCCCTCGCGTCGCCGTCCTCGTCGCCGCTTGTCTCCTCGTCGCCGCCCACCTCCGCGTCGCGTCGCGTGACTCCCTCCGATCCGGCCGCGACCTCGTCTCCCTCGGTCGCATCCGACGAAGGCTCTCCGTCGGCCACCGTGCCGCCTTCGAGCGCGCCCGCGTCGTTCGCTCCTCCCGCAGCGTCGTCCGCCTCGCCGCCCCCCGCTGGCCGGTCGTCCGAGTCAGGCTCCGCGGCGTCCGACTCGTTCCCCGCCGCGTCCGACTCCGCGGGCGGTTCCGCGGGGTCGGCTGGCTCGAACCCCGCGGTCTCGAGGTCGGGGTTCCCGCGCGGGTCCGCCCCGTGTTCGCGGAGGAGCGCGCGCGTCGCCTCCCTGTCGACCGTCCCCGAGACCGTCCGCGGCAGCTCCGCAGTGTACGCGATCGTCTTGGGGATCTTGAACCGCGCCAGCCGCTCGCGGGCGAACTCGACGAACGCCGCCTCGTCGATCGGCGCGGGACCGACGGATCCGGCCCCGGTGGCCGACATCGCGGCCTCGCTCTCCGCGTCGCCCCCGTCCGCGCCGTCGGCTTCCCCGTCGGTCACCGAGGGATCGATCTCTGGGACCGCGTCGTCGACGGCCGGGTCGGCGGCCGCCGACCGGAACTGGTCGCCGACGGCGACGAGCGCGGCGACGCGCTCGCCCCACACCTCGTCGTCGAGCCCGACCACCGCCACGTCGTCGACGTCGTCGTACTCCCGGAGCACGTCCGCGACCTCCCCGGGTTCGACGTTCTCGCCGCCGCTGATGATCCGGTCGTCGACGCGGTTGAGCACGTGGAGGTAGCCGTCCTCGTCGAACCGCCCGACGTCGCCGGTTCGGAGTCCGTACGGGCCGAAATCGGAGCGGTCGAGGTCCGCTGTTTCGATCCCGTTCACGCCGACCGACCCGATGGAGGATGCGTCGCCCCCCTCGACCGCATCGGTGGTTGACGCGCCCGCACCGTCGACCGCGTCCGGGTCGCCGTCGTCCTCGACGAGGTACCCCGGAGTGATCGTCGGCCCGCTGACGACGATCTCGCCGGTCTCGCCGGGGTCGACCGGGTCGCCGCCGTCGACGACGGTCACGTCGGTGCCGAACAGGGGTTTTCCCACCGTGCCGATCCGGTCTCTGGTCTGTCTGGGCGTCGCGGTCGTGATCTGCGACGCGGCCTCCGTCATTCCGTACGTCGGGTAAACGGGGATCGAGTAGTCGCGGCACCGTTCCAACAGCTCCGCCGGCGCTGGCGCGCCCCCGAGCAGGACCACCCGAAGCGAGTCCGACAGCGTCCCCCGCCGGTTGAGCATCCGCCGGAGCATCGTCGGGACGAGCGAGACGCCGGTCACGTCGTAGGCGTCGATGTCGTCGGCGGTGCCGCCCGCGTCGAACCCCTCGCGTAACACGAGGGTCGTCCCGTACAGCACCGACCGGTACACCGGCGCGAGCCCGCCCATGTGGTGGAGCGACAGCGACACCAGCCAGCGGTCGTCGGCCTCGACCCCGAGGCGGAACGCGGAGGCGACCGCGGAGCTGTACACGTTGCCCGCGGTCAGCGGGACAGGCTTGGGTTCGCCGGTGGTCCCCGAGGTGAACAGCACGCAGAGCGGGTCCTCGAACGACCACTCCGGGGGATCGAGCGACGCCGGATCGACGTCGTGGATCCCAGTTACGTCCGCGTCCGCCGGGTCGTCCACGGAGTAAACGGGGACGCCCTCGATCTCGGACACCGCGGCGGTCGCGGTCGATTCGGTCGGCTCGGCGCAGACGACGGCGTCGAGGTCGGTCCGGTCGATCCGCGCGGCGATCTCGCGGGCGGTCAGCTCCTCGCCGAGCGGGACGAACGTGGCGCCGATCCGCATCGTCGCGTGGACGAGGCCGACGGTGCCCACGTACGGGGGCGTGAGCACGCCGACCCGGTCGCCCTCGCCCAGTCCGTGCGCGACGAGTCGCCCCGCCGTCTCGGCGACGAGCCGGTCGAGGTCTGTGTAGCTCCACGCCTCGCCGTCCTCGGCGCGGACGAGGGCGGTCCCGTCCGGCGACGAGACCACGCGGTGAGAGAGCCAGTCGCGCATCGGTGTCACCCCCGTTCGCCCGAGGCCGTGCGGCTACTCATCCGCCGGCTGTCGCACGGTCAACACCGGAACGTCCGAGGTGCGGACGACCCGCTCGGTGACGCTCCCGAGCAGGTAGCGGTCGAGCCCCTTCCGGCCGTGGGTCCCCATCACCACCACGTCGATGTCGTTCTCGTCGACGTAGTCGTGGATCGACTGGTAGGCGGTGCCGGACGCGACGGTGGTGACGCACTCCACGCCCGCGTCCGCGGCGGCATCCGCCACGCGTCCCGTCGCCTCCTCGCCCTCCGATTCGAGCGCCTCGACGACGATCTCCGCGCCCGCTTCCAGGCTGGAGTACGCCGCGCCGTCGACGACGTACAGCGCGTGGAGGCGAGCGTCGTACCGGTCTGCGAGGTCGATCGCGTGTTCGATCGCGGCGTCCGACGCCGGGCTGCCGTCGGTCGGAACGAGGACATCCGAGTACATCACACTCCCCGCTACAGCGGGTAGCGATTAAAAACCCGATCCAACTGTTCAGATCCCGAGACGGGACGAACTCCGGGGTCTCGACCGGCCGACCGCCTAACGGAAGCCCATCGCTTCGATCTGCTCTTGGTACCGATTTCGGATGGTGACCTCGGTGACCTGCGCCACGTCGGCGACCTCGCGTTGGGTCTTCTTCTCGTTACAGAGCAGCGACGCGGCGTAGATGGCGGCGGCCGCGAAACCGGTGGGGGACTTCCCGGAGAGCAGCCCCTGCTCGGCTGAGACATCGATGATCTCGGTCGCCTTCGACTGGACCTCCTCGGAGAGCTGGAGCGCGGATGCGAACCGGGGGACGAACTGTTTGGGATCGACCGGCTTCAGCTCTAGGCCGAGCTCCTGGGAGATGTAGCGGTACGTCCGGCCGATCTCCTTCTGCGGAACCCGCGACACGTCTGCGACCTCGTCGAGGCTCCGGGGAATCCCCTCCTGCCGGCAGGCGGCGTAGAGGGCGGCGGTGGAGACGCCCTCGATGGAGCGGCCGCGGATGAGGTCCTCGTTGAGCGCGCGTCGATAGATGACCGAGGCGACCTCCCGTACCGACCGGGGAACGCCGAGCGCGCTCGCCATGCGGTCGATCTCAGAGAGCGCGAACTGGAGGTTGCGCTCGCCCGCGTCCTTGGTCCGGATCCGCTCCTGCCACTTCCGCAGTCGGTGCATCTGCGAGCGCTTCTCGGAGGAGAGCGACCGCCCGTACGCGTCCTTGTCCTTCCAGTCGATCGTCGTCGTCAGCCCCTTATCGTGCATCGTCTCCGTGATCGGCGCGCCGACCCGGGACTTCGACTGCCGCTCGTTGTGGTTGAACGCGCGCCACTCCGGCCCGCGGTCGATGTTCCGCTCGTCCAAGACGAGCCCGCAGTCCTCGCAGACGAGCTCTTGATCGGCGTCGGTGACGATGTTCTCCGAGTCACACTCCGGACAGGAGACCGTCGATTCGTCCGTTTCCTGCTCCGTGTCCCGCTCCTGTTGCCGCTGGCGACTCGGACGTTCCATTAAAAGGTTTCTGGTCAGTCGCGCATTTAAGCCTTGTCCACCCCTATCATCGATCCTGACGGTTCTCGAACCAACGTGAAATCGCGTTTTCGGACGTTAGAGAGGGACCAATAGCAGATTAGCGAACAGAATACACATCGTTGGCTGCCCTACCGTCGCCCGGCCACCCGCACCGAGACGCACGAAACGTGACCGTGGACGGAGCCCCGGTCGAGCCTCGGGCGTCGTTTGACGCCCACCTCTCGCCAGTTCCGTCGGTCTTACCCCCGGTGCCCAAGTTTATTACTCCTAAACATTCAAGAAGATTTTTGTATAACCTATACCAATAGGCGTGTATGAGTACGACTTCCCCGCCCGGCGTCGAACGCACGCTTCGCGGCTGTCGCCCGGCCGACGTCGATCCCGTCGTCATCGACGCGGCGGACCTCGACAGCACCGCGCCCGAGCACCTCCGCGACCTCAAGCGGGGGCTCGCGGCCCGCGGCTACCAGCCCGCCGCGGTCGCCGCCGAAGCCGAGTTCGACGCCGAGAGCACCCTCGAGCGACAGCGCGAGGTCGACCGACTGCGCGGGCTCCTCCGCGCCGCGGCGTTCCTCGGCGCCGGCCGGATCGAGGTCAGCGTCACCGGCGAAGTCCGCGAAGAGGCCCGCACGGCGCTCGCGGCGCTCGCCGAGCGGGCCGACCGCGAGGGCGTCGAACTCGTCCGGGTGGGCGCGGACGCCGGCGGCGCCTGACCGATGGCGACGAAGCGCTCGCTCGCGACCAAGCTCGGCGTCGTCGCCGGCTTCGAGCGCCCCGACGCCGCCCTCGAACAGTACCCGACGCCGCCGGAGCTGGCCGCCCACGTCGTCCACCTGGCGGACCTCCACGGCGACGTCGAGGGGCGGACCGTGCTCGACCTCGGCGCCGGCACGGGGATGCTCGCGCTGGCGGCGGCGCTTCGCGGCCCCGCCCGCGTCGTCGGCCTCGAACTCGACGGGGGCGCGCTCGCGACCGCCCGAGGGAACGAGCGCCGCGTCGCCGCCAGCGCGCCGGTCCACTGGGTTCGTGGCGACGCGACCCGCCCGCCGCTCGCGGTCTCCGAGCCCGCGACCGTCGTCATGAACCCGCCGTTCGGCGCACAGGACGGAAACCGCAACGCAGATCGGGAGTTCCTCGCGGTCGCGAGCGACCTCGCCGAAGTCTCTTACTCGGTCCACAACGCCGGTAGCCGGAAGTTCGTCGAGGCGTTCGCCGCCGACGAGGGCGGCGAGGTGACGCACGCGTTCGCGGCCGAGTTCCGGATCGACGCACAGTTTGATCACCACACCGACGAGGCGCGCGACATCGACACCGAAGTGTACCGGATCGAGTGGTCGTAGGGGGCCGGACGCTCTCTTCCCGGCCCGCCGGCGCGGGCTACCGCCGTCCCTCGTACCGCTCCCGCTGTGCGATCCGCACTCGCGTCTCGCCGCGCTGCGCGAACACGGCGTTGCCCTCGCGAACGAACGTGATCCCGCGGACGGTCTCGGTCTCGTTCGCGGCCGGGAGCGGCGCCGTGACGTTGTTCCCGCTGCCGCCGGCAACCGTCAGTTCGAACCCGTCGGGCGTGGCCGCGATGACGACGTTCCGCCCGTCGATCCGGGGCTCAGCCCGGGCGGGGTCGCTCGTGAACAGCGTCCGTCTCGTCTCGTTCCTGACCGCGTCGACCCGGTACGCCGGACCGCCGTTCGCGGCGACCCAGCCGACCCGCTGAACCCAGACGGTCTCCCGCCAGCCGGTGCCCCCCACGTCGACCGCGCGGTACCCCCAGAACGCGAGGTTCCCCTTCGAGACGGCGGTCGTCCATATCTCGCGGTCGGGGTCGCTGACGATCACCCCCGACGTGTTGACCGACGTCGAGCGCCCGAACGCTTCCACGTCGACGACGCCCACGAGTCGGTCCTCGACGTTCTCCGCGTAGGTCACCTGATACCCCTCGACCTCGATCGGGTCGCCCGGGAGGTCGCCGTCCTCGACCGTGACGAGGTTCGGCACGACGGCCGGCCCCGCGACGGCCGCCAGCGCCGCCGTGAGCAGGACCAGTCCGACCGCCGCCGGCGTCGACGACCGGATCCCGTCTCTGAGCGTCTCGGGCTTCGGCACCGCTCGGGACGGCCAGAGCGGGTCGTCGCGCGAGGCGGCCGCGACGGCGACGATCGCGGCCAGCAGGGCGAGCAGCCCAACGCCGACCGCGCGGTACAGCTCGTACCGCTCGTTGCCGAGGTACCAGTACACCGCCCACAGCCGACGCGAGGCGCCGAACAGCAGGAGCGCCCCGAAGACGACGAGCGCGGTGCGCTCCGACGCGTCCGCGCGCGACCCGTCGTGGTCCGGCGCGGTATTCGGATGGAACCGCCACCGACCGGGGGTCGCGCCCGCGTCGCGGTCCTCGCTGCGTTTTCCGTCGTCCCGCCCTCGAGTCCGCCGCCGCCGCAGGAGTACGACGGCGACGAGGGCGCCGCCGATGAGCCCGAGCGCATGCCCTTGGATCGCGACGTTCGCCCACCCCGGGGCGCCGTAGGATGGGGACGCCTCGGCGAACGCCACCGGCGTCCGGAGGGCGTCGTAGACGACGCCGACGAGCGCCGTTCCCGTCGTGGCGACGACCGCGGCGACGGGACGCGTAACGAGCGCGAACCCCCAGTACGCGAACACGACGACGGAGAAGCCGATCACGGGCCCCAACGCGAACAGCGCGGAGACGAGGCCGAACGCGACCGCCGCGCCGGGAACGATCAGGAACGCACGGACGTAGGGGTTCTCGCCGGGGGATTCGACGGCGCGGATCCGGCTCGGCAGCCGTCGGGCTCGACTCGGCATCTCACGGACTCGACCCGGGAGACCTCGCAGGCGATCCGGGAGTCGCCGGGACCGGACGGCGGCCCGCTCCCGGTCGCCGACCTCGCGTCCCTCGGGGAAGTGGCCGTACGCGTACTCCGCGAGGCTCCCCGCGACGAGCGCGGAGAGGAGGTTCCCGGTGATGTGTCCGCGGCCCGCGTGCGCGAAGCTGGACCAGACGAGCCCCTCCGGGTAGAAGTACGACCACGACCGGAACGGGATCACGACCGGTCGGTTCGGGTCGTCGATTCCGGACTGGACGAACAGGTACACTCCGATCACGCCGGCGACAACGAGGAGCGTCCCCCACGGGACACCGAGCAGGAGCCGCGAGCGGAGCGTCCGCGTCCAGTCGGCCCCTCGTCGATCCGCGAGGAACACCGCGGCGAGCGCGACGGCGACGGCGACGGCGCCGGCGGCGAGGTGGACGGTGTCCGACGCCAGCGCGTCCGCGACCATGTCAGGTTCGACGGGGCCGCGCACACATCAATAACGGGGGTCGAGCGCGGTACGGGGTCGGGCGTAATGCGAGGTCGAGCGGGCGGGCGAAAGCGTCCGACGGGTCAGATCTTGTTCTCGGCGTCGTCGGCCAGCTCCTCCATCCGCTTGCCGACGCGGCCGGCGGGCGAGAACTCGTCTTCGCTCATCGCGTTCGCTAAGGCGTTACCGAGGACGAACACGGCGTGTTTGTGTTCGCTCTTCGATTTGTGGACGTGGGAGGGGTCGACTTCGAGCTCGTCGTAGGGGTCGAACAGCGACCCGTCGACCGTCTCCTGCGCGCGGAAGTGCTCCATGATCGTCACCATCTGTTCGTGAAGCTCAAGCAGCTCGTCCTTGTGCATACCCACGGATACGGGTCGTAGGCCCTTTAAGCGTTGTTGAGGGCGGTACGCACGGTTCTGCGCCGCGGAGACCTCGACCGAGGGAGCCGCGCGGTCAGAAGACGTACTCGTCTTCGTGGCCCATCATCCCCTCGTCCTCGAACCCGTTGGAGTCGTCGTCGTCTCGCGGGCCGCTCGTCTTGTACGCCTTGATGCCGGTCGACAACAGCTCCTCGACCGCCTCCTCGCGGTTGAGGAACTCTCCTTCCTCGACCATCTGGGCGATCTGCATCTCCAGATGCTCCGGCACGGTTATCTTCACTTGTGGCATTTGCTGTCCGGGTCTTGTGGCATGGCGTATATAAAATTGGCGTCGCAGATCCGGAGATATGAAAACTCAAAGCAGAGACTCGAAAGTTCATTTTTTATCTTCTGAAGGTCGGTTAGGTTTGTACGAATCCCCCGCCGAGCGGTACCGGTGTCTCGCCGCCGGGCGTCCGTGCCGTTCGAGGGCGACACTCGCGGGTCCCCAGCACGTCCTCTGGGAGCGACATTCATACGTCGGTCCGGGCCGAACGGCGGTTCATGACCGATTCCGGCGTCGACGCGGCCGAGGACCTCACCGACCTCTACCGCGAGTACGGCGACGACAGACTCCCTCCGGGCCAGCGCGAGACGGACGGCTTCCCGGTCCTCTCGAAGAGCGGGACGCCCTCGTGGGACCCGGTGACGTTCGAGTTCGAGGTGTGGGGCGCAGTCGAGGAGCCGCTCTCCCTCTCGCTCGACGAGTTCCGCGACCTCCCGTCGGTCACCCAGCGACAGGACTTCCACTGCGTGACCGGCTGGAGTAAGTTCGACTGCGAGTTCACGGGCGTCTCCTTCGCCGACCTCGCCGAGCGCGCCGGCGTCCGCGACGACGCCGAACACGTCATGTTCCACGCGCTCGACGGCTACACGACCGACCTCCCGCTCGACGAGTGTACGAAGCCGGGCGTCCAGCTCACCTACGGCTACGACGGCGACGACCTCCCGGCCGACCACGGCGGCCCCATCCGCGTCGTCACGCCGCACAAGTACGCGTACAAGGGCGCGAAGTGGGTCTCGGGCGTCGAGTTCCTCACCGAGCCCGAACTCGGCTACTGGGAGAAGCGGGGGTACAGCGACACGGCGAACCCTTGGAACGAGGAGCGCTACAGCTGAGCGCCCCCCGGGGTCGCGCTCGGCCCGTCCGCGTCGTCGCCCGAGTTCCCCCGGTCCTCCGCCCCGATAGTCAGGATAAAGGGTCCACGTCCCCGACTCGATACGCATGGAACAGGCGCGTTCGCGGTCGTCGTCGCCGCTGGTCAGCCGGACCACCGAGGTCGTCGAGCCGGCGTTCGCGGCGGCGTTCGAGGCGCTTCCCACCCCGCGCACGACGTGGAGCGCGCCGGACGACGCGCTGGTGATCGGCGGCGGCGAGGCCGCGACGCTGACCGCGTCCGGGGGCGACCGGTTCGCGGCGATCCGCGAGTCGGCGACGGAGCTGTTCGAGTCCGGCGACGTCCACGCCGGCACCGAGGCGGCCCGCCCCCGCGTGTTCGGCGGGTTCGCCTTCCACGAGGGCGCCTGCGACGGCGAGCCGTGGGCGCCGTTTCCGGAGGCCCGGTTCGTCCTGCCGCGGGTCCAGCTGACCTACGCCGACAACGGTGCGTGGCTCACGGTCAACGCGGTCGGGCCGGACGCCGGCGTCGACGCCGTCGAGGACCGGCTCGCCCGCGAGGTCGACCGGTTCGCCGCCCTCGACGCCGTCGACGCCGGGTCGCCGACCGCGGCCGCCGGCTCCCGGCCCCCTCGCCCGGGGATCCGCGAGAGCCGCCGGACGACGAGCCGCGACGCGTGGCGCGAGAGCGTCGGCGCCGCGGTCGACAGGATCGCCGACGGCGACCTCCAGAAGGTGGTGTTGGCGCAGGCGCTGGAGGCCGACCTCGCGGCCGACTTCCCGCGGGCGGCCACCCTCGAACGCCTCGCCGAGAAGTACCCCGACTGCCACCGCTACTGGTTCGAGCCCGCCGCGGGGGAGAGCGCCTTCTTCGGCGCCACGCCGGAGCGACTCGTCTCGTTGCGGGGGCGGACCGTCGAGACCGACGCGCTCGCCGGGACGACCGGCCGCGGCGAGACGCCGAGCGAGGACGAGTGGCTCGCGCGCGAGCTCCTCGACGACGAGAAGAACGTTCACGAGCACGAGCTGGTCGCGGAGACGGTCCGCGACCAGCTTGAGCCGTTCGCCGCGTCGGTCTCCGCGGGCGAGCGTCGGGTTCGACGACTCGCGACCGTCCAACACCTCCACACGCCGATCACCGCCGAGCTCGACGCGGACCGACACGTCCTCGAACTCGTCGAGGCGCTCCACCCCACCCCGGCGGTCGGCGGGCTCCCGCCGGACCGCGCGCTGACGACGATCCGCGAGACGGAGCCGTTCGACCGCGGCTGGTACGCCGCGCCGGTGGGCTGGATCGACGCCGCCGGCAACGGCGCGTTCGCGGTCGCGATCCGGTCCGCGGTCGGAACCCGCCGTCGAGCCACGCTGTTCGCCGGCGTCGGCGTCGTCTCCGACTCCGACCCCGACCGCGAGTGGGACGAGGTCCAGCTGAAGTACCGGCCGATCCTCGACGAGCTGGAGGGCGACGCAGCGGATTGACCCCGCCTACTGGAACATCTTCAGCGGCTCGGCCTGCGTGCTTTCCTCGGTCGCCTGTCGCATCTGCTCTGCGAGCTGGCGCTTCGCGTTCCGGATCTCCGTCGCCTGCTCCACGAGCCCGTCGGTCGGCGTCTCGATCCCCGCGATCGGGTCGATGCCGTCGACGATGAGCGCCCGCGCCGCCTCGGGGTCGGGGAACTGCGGGTCGGACTCGACGACGAGCCCGACCGCGTCGCGGTCGTCCTCCAGCGCGGCCGCCAGCATCGCGCCCGTTGGCCCGGAGACGAGCCCGGACTCCGACGGCTCCGACACCTCGGCGCGGTCCAGCGCCTCGGCGCCGTTCCCGGTCGCGATCCCGTACAGCTCCGGGGGCTCCTCGTCCTTCTCGCGGCCGAGGCCGGAGAGGAACACCGGGAACAGGTCGATCTCGTCGAACCACGAGCCGAGGCAGGCCGCGACCTCCGTCGCCGCCCCCGGGTTCACGGGGACGTCGCTGCGCAGCGCGACGAGATCCAGCTCGGAGTCGGCGTACAGCCGGACCGGGGTCGTCGCGGCCGTCTCGGACTCGCGGTAGACGGTCACCGGCGGGAGCCCGTCGCAGTGGACGTTCGCGTAGTGGGTCATCCCGTGGGCGTCGATCAGGTGGTCCGTCGCGATTTTCCCGACGAGCCCGACGCCGGGGAACCCCTCTATCAGCGTCGGCTCGTCCAGCGAGACGCCGTCGTCGAGGACGGAGATGCGTGCCATGTGCGGCCGTACGCCCGGGGTCGACCTAAAGGTGCGGCGGCGGGAGGCACCTCGCGCGTCCCGAAACGGTCTAACGGCCCGACGCGAAAGGGGGGCCATGAATCCGCTCGACCGATACGAGTCGCTCGTCGACGACGTCGACGCGTTCCGGGCGGCGTGCGACCGGCCCCTCCCCTCGGTCGTGCGCACGAACGGGATCGCGGCGACGCCGGCCCGCGTCCGCGAGGCGTTCGACGAGTCGGGCGTCGCTTACGAGCCCGTCGACTGGCACGACGGCCTCTTCCGGCTCTCCGACGGCAACCCCGGCGGCAACTGGCCGTACGTCCACGGCTGGACTCACGGGCAGGAGGAGGTGTCCGTGCTGCCGACGCTCGCCCTCGACCCGCGACCCGGCGAGCGCGTCTGGGACGCCTGCGCGGCGCCCGGCAGCAAGACCACCCAGATCGCCGACGCGATGGACGACGAGGGGACCGTCGTCGCCAACGACAACAACCTCGGGCGCCTCTCCGCGCTCCGGCACAACGCCGAGCGCCTCGGGATCACGAACGCGATCGTCACGAACCAGGACGCCCGCAACTTCTCGACGAAGCCGCTGGCGTTCGACGAGTTCGACCGCGCGTTGGTCGACGCGCCCTGCTCCTGTGAGGGTACGTGCCGGAAGAACCCGGACGTCCTCGACCAGTGGACGCTCGACCACGTCCACGCGGTCGCCGGCATCCAGAAGGGCGTCCTGGCGAGGGCCGTCCAGGCGACCCGCCCCGGCGGCGTCGTCGTCTACTCCACGTGTACGTTCGCGCCCGAGGAGAACGAGGCCGTCCTCGACCACGTCCTCGCGAACGAGGACTGCGAACTGGTCGAGTTCGACCTGCCGCTCGACGCCGACCCCGGCGTGACCGAGTGGGAGGGGGAGACGTACGACGAGTCGGTGACGTGCGCGCAGCGGATCTACCCCCACCGCAACGACACGGGCGGCTTCTTCTGCGCGAAGCTTCGAGTCGGCGGCGCGGCGGGCGATGAGACCGATAGCGCGGCCGCCGCCGACGGGGTGGTGGACGCGTGAGCGACGAGACCGGCGGAGAGGCGGGCGACGCCCCCACCAACGACGGCCAGCGGTTCGACCGGCTCCCCGCGACCCCTGCGGACCGCGAGGTCGAGGGCCGTGCGAGCCGCGCGGAGGTCCTCGACTGGTGGGAGGAGCGGTTCGGGATCGACCCCGAGGTGTTCGCGGAGTACTCCTTCTGGGAGAAGGGCGCGGGGAAGATCTGGATCTTCAACGGCGAGGCGACCGACCCCAGCGAGGTCGAGGCGATCGGGATGACTTTCCTGCGCACGCGACAGGACCACTGGAAGCCGACCGGCCGGGCGGTCTCGCGGTTCGGTCGCCTCGCGACCAAGAACGCGATCGAACTGGACCCGGCGCAGGCGTCCCGGTTCGCGGCGGGTGACGACCAAGACCTCCCCGAGTGGGACGGCGACTGGGGCTACCTGATCGCGACCCACGAGGTCGCGGGCAAGTCGGTCCCGATCGGGGTTGGGCTGTACCTCTACGACGAGCTGCGCTCCGTGGTCCCGAAGGGGAGCCGGGCGGACCTGCCGGTCGTGGAGTGAGCGGCCCTCCCGGCGTTCGGTAAAAAGTCAGTCGTCGGAGCGCCGCGGTTCGACGGCGCTCCAGCGGGTCGTGCGGGTCAGATCGACGTGTCCTCCGGCGGTTTGGTGGCGAGGTTGGTGATTCCGTACGCCGCCAGTAGCAGCAGCCCCAGCAGGATGGTGTACGACCGGACGCTGAGGCTTATCAGCGTCTCGTGGACGACCTGTCCCTCTCCCGACACCGGGTGCGGCGCCCCCGCGATTATCTCGAGCAGCCCCATCCCGACCGTGCCGATCAGGATGAGCGCGCCGCCGCCGTACAGTCCGACTCGTTCCATGGTAGTGAGTTGGCTCATGCGTCGTCACCTCGTTAGCCGATTAAGTACCGCAGCCGCGGGTGGTCCCTGACGAACGACGTCTTCGCGAGGTAGGCGTCGACGCCGAGCACGCGCCCGGCCCCGAGCGTGGCGATCATCGCGAAGATCAGCAGCCCGAGCAGGTCGCCGGTGATCACGCCGTGGGCCCAGCCGCCGGTCTCGCCGTTGATGAAGTAGAAGAACGTCATCAGGAACGCGCCGAAGAACGCCGCCAGCCGCGTCAGCGCGCCGACGATCAGCCCCAACCCGATCAGCGTCTGTCCCAAGGGGACCATGATGTTCGTGAACGACAACAGGATCCCGTCGGAGAACAGCGTGACCACCGGGCCGAGGCTCGTCTGCGCCGCCGCGCCGCCGACGAACCAGCTCGCGTCGAACGGCCACGCGAGGAACTTGTCGAGTCCCGCGTGGAGGAACCACCACCCGACGATCAGACGCAAGACGACGAGCCAGTAGGCGAAGCGCGACTCCTCGACCGGGAACGATACGTCTCTGCCCAGCAGCTGCGTTTGGATGTTCGTGACCATGCGTAACCTCGGTTGCGAAAATGTTCGGTTAGGATATATAAACTTATCTCCAATGTCACCGACGAGTAATTCGCGAACCGCGGACTACTCCTTCCGTCTCACCGTTCCGCCGCCGAGCCCCTCCCACTCAACTCGGTAGCCGAGCGTCGAGAGGGTTGCGCTCGCGTCGTCGACGCCGTACTCGTCCAGCGTCGCCTCCACCGTGGACAGCGCCGCCCCGTCGTCGATATCGTCGTCGATTCGCTCCAACACCGCCGGTCTGACCAGCGTGCGGCCGACGAGCTCGTGGGCGGGGAACGGCCCGCCCTCCACCGCCGCCTCGCTCACGCCGTGTCGGTCGGCGAGGTCCCGCAGGGGGAGCACGTCGTCCGCCGGTTCGAAGGCGTCCGGGAGGGCGGCGGCGGCGTCCGCGACGAACTCGGCCTCGTACTCGCGGAGCACGTCGACCACGTCCTTCACGCGGACCGCGCCCGAGTAGGTGACGACGCGGTGGTCGCGTGCGGCTACCTCCTCGCCGACGCCAAGGCTCTCGTCGACCGCGACGAGCAGGTCCACGTCCTCCACGTCAGCGAGTTGGCCGAGCTTCTTCTCGACGTACTCGGGGGTCCAGAAGCCCATGACCTCGAAGAACAGCCGGAAGTCGGCGTGGTCGTAGTCGAACGCGAAGTCCGGGATCATGACGCTCGCGCCGGTTTCGAGGGGTTCCGGCTCGCGGACGAGGGTCCAGTCGAGGTCGAGCCCGCGGAACCGACCGGCGAAGTCCGCTTCGACCCCGCTGTCGAAGTCGGGCTCCGCCACCGGCTCCACGTCGGGCACGGTCACGTCGCCGTCCGAGAGCCGCATCGTTCGCTCGCGGCCGCGGTCGTCGATCGTCGCCTCCAGCGACCACTCGGCGGACTCCGCGGCGGTCCGGAGCAGTCTCGCGAAGGCGGTCCCGTACCGTCGGGTGCGCGAGAACAGCGCGTCAGGCCCGGTGACGACGAGCTCCCGGCCTTCGGGAGTCTGCTCCAGTTCGTACATCAGCCGCAGGCGCTTCACCGCCGAGACGAGCCGCTTCGGGTCGTTCGACCGCACTCTGACCTCGGTGGCGTCGAACAGCGTAGTCTGGGCCAGAGAGAGGTCGTACTGCTCCAGCAGCGTGTCGGGGTCCCAGCGCACGTCGGCGTCGACGAGTACCCGATTCACGTCGCGGTCGGCGTACAGCGACGCCGACACGTCCCTCGAGTCGATCCCAAGCGCGTCGGCCGCGCGGTCGACCGCGGTCTCTCGCTCCGCCTCGCTCGCGACGCCGACCGCCTCCGCGGCCTCGAACGCGGCCCGCCGGACGCGACGCGGCGGGACGGCCGCGCGCGTCTCGAACTCGCACTCGCGCTCGACGAGCGCCGCCAGCCCGCGGACGAGCTTGAAGTCGCCGTTCCGCGCGGCCGCGTCGGCCTCCAAGTCCGCCAGCGCGTCGTCGAGGTCGCCGCGGCGCTCGCCGACGTGCGACTCGAACGCCCCGAGCACGCGCGCCGCGAGCGGCCGATGTTCCCGCCCGGTGAACTGCGGGCGGTAGCCGCCGCCCGCCCGGGAGACGCGCAGGAGGTCCTTCCGTAGCACGGCGGCGGCTACGGGCGTGGCGGCCTAAAACCGGCCGGGTTCGACGCTCCCGCGCCGACGCGCGCTTGTGGCCGCGGCTCGCCCGCATCGGCCCCTCCGCCCGCATCAGTCGTCGTCCGTGGTCTCCGGGGTGAACGTTACTCCCTCGACATCGATCCGCTCCGGCACGCGGCTCGTGTCGTGGGTCCCGACCGGCGGGAGGTTCACGCTCGCGGCCGGCGACGCGTCGAGGTCCGTCCCCTCTGATCCCGCTATCGACGCCATCTCGCCGTCCGCGTCTCGGGCGTCCTGATCGATCCGCATCGAGCAGAACTCCGCGCCGCACATCGAGCAGAAGCGGGCCTCCTTGTAGTTGTCTCCCGGAAGCGTCTGGTCGTGATACGACCGCGCGCGCTCGGGGTCGAGCGCGAGGTCGAACTGGCGCCGCCAGTCGAACTCGTACCGCGCCTCAGAGAGCGCGTCGTCCCAGTCGCGCGCGCCGGGGAGGTCGTTCGCCACGTCGGCCGCGTGCGCCGCGATACGATACGCGGCGAGACCGTCCCGCACGTCCTCGGGCTCCGGCAGTCCGAGGTGCTCCTTCGGCGTCACATAGCACAGCATGGCCGCGCCGGCCCGCGCGGCCTCGGTCGCGCCGATCGCGCTCGTGATGTGGTCGTACCCCGGCGCCACGTCCGTCACCAGCGGGCCGAGGACGTAGAACGGCGCTCCGTCGCACACCGCCTGCTGCCGCTCGACGTTCTCCGCGATATCGTCCAGCGGGACGTGGCCGGGGCCCTCCACCATTACCTGGACGCCGTGGTCCCACGCGGTCCGCGTGAGGTCTCCGAGGGTGTCGAGCTCGGCGAACTGCGCCTCGTCGCTCGCGTCGGCCACACAGCCCGGCCGGAGGCCGTCCCCGAGCGAGACCGTCACGTCGTGTTCGGCGAATATCTCACATATCGCCTCGAAATTCGCGTACAGCGGGTTCTGCGACCCGTTCTCCTCCATCCACTGCGCGAGGATCGACCCCCCTCGCGAGACGATCCCCGTCTTCCGGCCGTCGGTCAGCGGGAGGTGTTCCATCAGTATCCCCGCGTGGACCGTCATGTAGTCGACGCCCTGCCGCGCCTGTTTCTCGATGACGTCGAGCAGGAGCTCGCGGGTGATCGCCTCGGCGGACTCGGCCCGCTTGACCGCCTCGTAGATCGGGACCGTCCCGACCGGCACCGGCGAGTGCGCGACGTTGGCCTCGCGGGTCGCGTCCAGCTCGTTGCCCGTCGAGAGGTCCATCACCGTGTCGGCGCCGTAGTGGACCGCCGCGTGGAGCTTTTCGAGCTCCTCCTCCCGGCCGCTCGTCGTCTCGCTGTTCCCGATGTTCGCGTTGACCTTCGTGGCGAACGCCCGGCCGATGACCATCGGGTCGAGCGCGCCGTGCGCGTGGTTGTTCGGAATCACCGCGCGCCCCTCGGCGACCGCCTCGCGAACGAACTCCGGATCGCGGTTCTCGCGCGCCGCCGCGCGTTCGATCGCGGAGGTGACCTCGCCGCGTCGCGCCCGCTCCATCTGTGTCGCTGGCATAATCACTCGGTAATACCACTAACTAATATATTCTGTGGTAAACGGCTCGGCGCACCGAGTCGGCGCCCGGGTGCGACACGCTTAACCCCAAAACTCGCGGATCGGAGAGTAATGAGTACCGACGCGGCGGGCGACGCCGAGTCCGACGACGCCGCTTCCGGGGACCCCACCGACTCCGAGGCGTTCGTCCGCACCTGCGAACACCTCGTCGACAGGATCCTCGACGGCGAGATCGAGCGCGACGACCTCGAACGCGCCAAGCTCGACGCCTGCTCGGAGTTCGGCTCCCCCAAGGTGCCGAAGAACACCGAGATCCTCGACCACGCACCGACGGAGCACCGCGACGACGTGATCGAGGTGGTCCAGCGCAAGCCCGTCCGGACCGCGTCCGGGGTCTCCCCCGTGGCGATCATGACTTCCCCCGAACTGTGCCCGCACGGGAAGTGCCTCTACTGCCCGGGCGGCCCGGCCTCAGAGTTCTCCTCCGCGCAGTCGTACACGGGCCACGAGCCCGCGGCGGCCCGCGGCGAGCAGAACGACTACGACCCGTACGGGCAGGTCACGCTCCGGCTCGAACAGCTCCGCAAGATCGGCCACCCCGTCGACAAGGTGGAGCTCATCCTCATGGGCGGGACGATGACCGCGCGCTCGCACGACTACCAGGAGTGGTTCGTCAAGCGCGCGCTCCAGGCGATGAACGACTACGACCTCGACAAGGAGCCGGAGCCCGCGGAGGGCGAGTCGTTCGCGCCCGCGCCCGAGGAGACCGAGTTCGAGTACCTCGAAGACGTGATCGCCGAGAACGAGACGAATCCGATCCGCAACATCGGCACCACCTTCGAGACGAAGCCCGACTGGTGCGACCCGGAGCAGATCGACCGGATGCTCGACCTCGGCGGCACGAAGGTCGAGGTCGGCGTCCAGACCACCTACGAGCGGATCAACCGCGAGATGCACCGCGGCCACGGCAACGAGGCGAGCCGGAACGCCAACCGCCGCCTGCGCGACGCCGCGTTCAAAGTCGGCTTCCACATGATGCCGGGCCAGCCCGGGATGACCCGCGAGATGTGTCTGGAGGACTTCCGGCAGCTGTTCGAGAACCCCGACTGGCGCCCCGACTACCTGAAGATCTACCCCACGCTCGTCGTCGAGGGGACGCGGGTGTACGACCGGTGGCGGCGCGACGACTTCGACCCGCTCACGAGCGAGGAGGCGGCCGACCTCGTCGCCGACGTGATGGACCTGATCCCGAAGTACACGCGGCTCCAGCGCGTCCAGCGCGACATCCCGGCCGACTTCATCGACGCGGGCGTCCAGAAGTCGAACCTCCGACAGCTCGCCGCCCAGCGCGCCGAGGAGAAGGGGATCGTCCAGCGCGACATCCGCGCCCGCGAAGTGGGCCACAACGACGCCGACCCTGACCCGGACGACGTGGAACTCTCGGTCACCACCTACGAGGCCGGCGGCGGCACGGAACACTTCATCGCCTTCGAGGACCCCGTGCGCGACCTGCTCGTCGGCTTCTGTCGGCTTCGGTTCCCCTCGTTCGCCCCCGACCAGCCGGGCGCGCCGGGAACCGAGAGCGACCCGATCCGGCCGGAGCTCGAAGACGCCGCGCTGATCCGCGAGCTCCACGTGTACGGCACCGAGGTCGGCATCGGCGGCGACGGCGACTGGCAGCATAAGGGGTACGGGACGAAGCTGCTCGAACGCGCCGAGGAGCTCTCTCGCGACGCGGGCTACGACAAGGTCGCGGTCATCTCCGGTATCGGCGCCCGCGAGTACTACCGCAACAAGCTCGGCTACCGGCAGGACGGGCCGTACGTGTCGAAGCGGCTGTAGGCCCTCGGCCGACCGAACCCACGCCCGCTTCCGTCGGGAGTCGCTCCCCCGTCGCGTACCGTCGTCGACTGACGTTTCTGGCGACCACCGCCTTTCTGTTTACTTGGATTTAGATTAGTACAGAGTCATTCATTGATGAACATTTATACTCTATCAGGATACAATATCGGTACCTCGTCACACGAGGACTACTCACATGAATTTCGAACGACGAACTTTCGTGAAGGGGGTTGCCGGGCTCGCCGCGACGGCGACGATCACAGGAACTGCGTCGGCCGCGGACGGACAGACGCAGTATATCGTCGGTGCGAACGGGAACGGCGTCGCCGACGCCGTCACGGACGCGGGGTTCGAGGTCCGTCACGAGCTCGCCGACGGTGACGTGCTGGTCGCGGTCGGTCCGAGCGACGCAGCCGCCGACATCGAGTCGGTCAAGGGCGTCAAAGCGGCGAATCCGGACCTGAAGCTCGAACTCGACGAGCCGGAAGTCAACACCGAGGCGGCCGACGAGACCCCGCCGAGCGAGGGCGCCGCGCTGTCCGACCTCCAGTGGGACAAGGAGATCACCGACGTCTTCGAGGCCCACGAGTACGCGACCGGGGAGGGAACGCGCGTCGCGATCGTCGACACCGGGATTGACCTGAACCACCCGGACCTCGGAAACGTCAACGAGGAGCTCGGCCAAGCCTTCGTCGCCGACGACGACGTACCGGAGATCGGGCCCGACGACTCTGGATCTCACGGCACGCACGTCGCCGGAACCGTCGGCGCCACGGGCGAATCCGGCGTCGTCGGTACCGCCCCGGACACGGAGCTGATCCCGGTTCGCGTGTTCCCCGCAGAGGGCGGCGCGACGTTCGGTGACATCCTCGCTGGCATCGACTACGCGGCAGAGATCGGCGCCGACGCGGCGAACTTCAGCCTCGGAATCCCGGGCGTTCAGCAGCCGGGATCGGAGCTAAACAAGCTCAAGGCGGAGGTCCAGACCGTGTTCCAGAGCGCGGTCCGGCGTGGGACCGTGATCACGGGGAGCGCCGGCAACGACTCGGGGAGCCTTCAGGGGAGCGGCTTCACCCTGCCGAACAGCGTCCCGGCGGCGTTCACCGTCAGTGCGACCTCGCCCGCGGACACGCTCTCCTTCTACTCGAACTTCGGCACGAGCGACATCGACATCGCCGCGCCGGGCGGTGGGTACGAAACGCTGGAGAAGACGCTGGTCGAAGACCCCGACGGCGTCGAGTGGCCATTCCCGACGAACCTCGTGCTGTCGACAATCCCCGTCGAACAGGGAGCGTACGGGTACAAGGCCGGCACTTCCATGGCAGCCCCGCAGGTCGCCGGCCTCGCTGCACTCGTCCGCGAACTCGAACCGAACGCGAATGCGAGCCGGATCGAGCAGGCGATCCAGAAGGGCGCCGAGGGGGCGAACGGCAAGAGCGACTCGGAGTTCGGTGCCGGGATCATCAACGCGCTCAACACCGTCGAGCGCCTCGCCAGCGGCAAGGGGAAAGGCAACGGTAACTGACGCGTGGGGAGCCGACCGTCGCGCTGAATCCCACAACGACACGCCTTTTTCCGCCCCGGCGGTCTCTATCAGGTATGGACCAGAAGCGGGAGCTGTCGAGCATCGACCTCGCGGCCCTCGTCACCGAGCTGAATCGGTACGAGGGCGCGAAGGTCGACAAGGCGTACCTCTACGACGACGACCTGCTCCGGCTGAAGCTGCGCGACTTCGACCGCGGCCGCGTTGAGCTCATGATCGAGGTCGGAGAGATCAAACGCGCGCACGCCGCCGACCCAGACCACGTCGCGGACGCGCCGGGCCGCCCGCCGAACTTCGCGAAGATGCTCCGGAACCGGCTGTCCGGCGCGGACTTCGCGGGCGTCGAGCAGTACGAGTTCGACCGCATCCTCACCTTCGAGTTTGAGCGCGAGGACCAGAACACGACGCTCGTCGCCGAGCTGTTCGGGCAGGGCAACGTCGCCGCGCTCGACGAGACGGGCGAGGTGATCGGGGCGCTGTCGACGGTCCGGCTGAAGTCCCGGACGGTGGCGCCCGGCTCGCAGTACGAGTACCCTGCCTCGCGGCTCAACCCCCTTGACGTGAGCCGCGGCGGGTTCGACCGGCACATGCGCGAGTCGGACAGCGACGTGGTGCGCACCCTCGCCACGCAGTTGAACCTCGGCGGCCTCTACGCCGAGGAGGTGTGCACCCGCGCCGGCGTGCCGAAGGAGACGCCCATCGAGGAGGCGACGGACGACCAACTCGGGGCGCTCCACGACGCCCTCTCCCGGATCGACGAACGGCTCCGCTCGGGCGACATCGACCCCCGAGTGTACGAGGAATCGATCGACGGCGACGGGAGCGACGGCGGCGCCGGTGACGCCGACCCCCGCGTGGTCGACGTGACCCCCTTCCCGCTCGCGGAGCACGAGGACCTGCCGAGCGTGGGGTTCGACTCCTTCAACGCCGCCGTCGACGAGTACTTCCACCGGCTGGGGAGCGAGGAGACCGGCGACGGCGAGGCCCCCGCCGACGCGAGCGCCTCCCGCCCGGACTTCGAGGAGGAGATCGCCAAACAGGAGCGGATCATCGAACAGCAGCGCGGCGCGATCGAGGGGTTCGAGGAACAGGCGCAGGCGGAGCGCGAGCGCGCGGAGCTGCTGTACGCGAACTACGACCTCGTCGACGAGGTGATCTCGACGGTGCGGGAGGCCCGCGAGAACGAGGTGCCGTGGGACGAGATCGCGGAGACGCTCGACGCCGGCGCGGAGCGGGGGATTCCGGCCGCGGAGGCCGTCGTCGACGTCGACGGCGGCGAGGGGACGGTAACGGTGGAACTCGAGGACGATGACGGCGACCCCGTCCGCGTCGAGGTCGACGCGAGCGAGGGCGTCGAGGTCAACGCCGACCGCCTCTACCGGGAGGCGAAACGCGTCGAGGAGAAGAAGGAGGGGGCGATGGCGGCGATCGAGTCCACCCGCGAGGAGCTGGAGGCGGTCAAGGAACGGAAGGCGGAGTGGGAGGAACAGCAGGCGGCCGACGACGGCGGCGAGGAAGAGGGCGACGACGAGGACGACGACGAGGCGTACGAGACCGACTGGCTCTCCCGCTCTTCGATCCCGATCCGCAGCCCGGACGACTGGTTCGAGCGGTTCCGCTGGTTCCGCACCTCGACCGGCTACCTCGTCATCGGCGGGCGCAACGCCGACCAGAACGAGGAGTTGGTGAAGAAGTACATGGGTAAACACGATCGGTTCTTCCACACGCAGGCGCACGGGGGGCCGGTGACGATCCTCAAGGCCTCGGGCCCGTCGGAGTCGGCCGATCCGGTCGACTTCTCGGAGGAGACCCTGCGGGAGGCCGCGCAGTTCGCCGTCTCCTACTCGTCTGACTGGAAGGATGGCCGCGGCGCGGGCGACGCGTACATGGTCGACCCCGACCAGGTGTCGAAGACCCCCGAGAGCGGCGAGTACATCGAGAAGGGGAGCTTCGTGATCCGCGGCGACCGGACGTACTTCGAGGACGTCCCCTGCCGGATCGCCGTCGGCGTCCAGTGCGAGCCGGTCACCCGCGCCATCGGCGGCCCGCCGTCGGCCGTCGTCGACCGCGCGGCCGCGCACCTCACCTTCGAACCGGGGATGTACGCGCAGAACGACGCCGCGATGATGGCGTACCGGAATCTGAAAGAGCGGTTCGCGGACCAGTCGTTCGTGCGGAAGGTCGCGAGCGCGGACCAGCTACAGGAGTTCCTCCCGCCGGGCGGATCGGACATCGTCGACTGAGGCCCCCCGTCGACCGCGGAACGATTCTTCTCCCCGAGCGCGACGTTTTCAAGCCTCCGCGACCGAGGCGAGGCTATGACCTTCGAATCGCTGCCGGAGGGGTGGCGGGTGTGGAACGAGGAGCCCAGCGGCCGGGCGATCCTCGTCTACCGACCCGATGTCTTCGGGAGCGGAGACCTCCCGGACGAGTGTCTCCCGACGATCTACCTGACGAACGGCTCCCGCAACGCGCGGCCCGGTTCGGGCCAGTACGCGACTGACGAGTGGCACGTCGTCCTCTTCTTGGAGCCCGAAATTGAGGCGGTCGCGGAGACGCACGAGAGCCGCGAGGCGGGTGCGGCCGGCGCGGTCGATGTCGCGGAACGGTTCGTCGCGGGCGAGATCGATTACCGGGACGCGTATCAGGTGCCCCGCGAGGCGTACTTCGCGCGCCTCGACGAGTTCGTCGGTGCTGAAGAGGGGGCGTAACGACGCGCCGGCGAGCCGAGATTTATCCACGATCGCGTATATCATCGCACGATTAGCGGAGCGATACGCCACGAACACGAGGATTTTTATCGCCGCCCGCCTCACCCTCGCGTACATGAACGCCGGTGGGGACTACGGCGGCGACGAACCGCGAGAGAAGTGCGGCGTCGTCGGCGTCTCGCTCGAGGACCGGGAGGCCGCGCGACCGCTGTACTACGCGCTGTACGCGCTCCAACACCGCGGCCAGGAGTCGGCCGGCATCGTCACGCACGACGGGTTCCAGCAGCACAGCCACGTCGAGCGCGGCCTCGTCGGCGACGCCTTCGAGGAGGGGGACCTCGCGTCGCTGTCGGGCGGCACGGGCATCGGCCACGTCCGCTACCCGACCGCCGGGAGCCTTGACAAGAGCTGCGCGCAGCCCTTCTCGGTGTCGTTCAAGTCCGGCTCGCTCGGGCTCTCCCACAACGGGAACCTCGTCAACGCCGACGAAGTGCGCGAGGAGCTCGCGGCCGCGGGCCACGCGTTCACCTCCGACGGCGACACCGAGGTGATCGCCCACGACCTCGCGCGGAACCTCCTCGAAGAGGACCTCGTGCGGGCGGTCAAACACACGATGAACCGCATCCACGGCTCCTACTCGCTGGCGATCACCCACGACGACACCGTGCTGGGCGTCCGCGACCCGCTTGGCAACCGCCCGCTGTGTCTCGGGAAGATCGACGGCGGCTACGTCCTCGCCAGCGAGTCGGCCGCCATCGACACGCTCGACGGGGAGCTGATCCGCGACGTCCGACCCGGCGAGCTCGTCGTCCTCGACCCCGACGGCACGGGGTACGACACGTATCAGTTGGTCGAGCGCGACGCGACCGCCCACTGTTTCTTCGAACACGTCTACTTCGCGCGCCCCGACTCCGTCATCGACGAGAGCCTCGTGTACGAGGTGCGCCGGAAGCTCGGCCGGAAGCTCTGGGAGGAGTCCGGCGTCGAGTCCGACGTGGTGATGCCCGTCCCCGACTCCGGGCGCGCCTTCGCCTCCGGCTACGCGGACGCGGCGGGCGAGACCACGGCCGCCGGCGAGCCGCGGCCGGCGGACGACGGCGGCGTGGAGTTCGCCGAGGGGCTGATGAAGAACCGGTACGTGGGCCGGACGTTCATCATGCCGACGCAGGACGAGCGCGAGCGCGCCGTCCGGCTGAAGCTGAACCCGATCCGGTCGACCGTGGAGGGGAAGTCGGTCACCATCATCGACGACTCCATCGTCCGCGGGACGACATCGACGCAGCTCGTCGAGCTGGTCCGCGAGGCCGGCGCCGAGGAGGTCCACCTCCGGATCGGCGCGCCGCCGATCCTCGCCCCCTGCTACTTCGGCATCGACATGGCCACGCGCGACGAACTCATCGCCGCCGACGCCTCGACCGAGGAGATCCGCGAGGAGGTGGGCGCCGACTCGCTCTCGTACCTCTCCATCGACGCGGTCGCGGAGGCGCTCGGCGAGAGCCGCGCGGACCTCTGTCTCGGCTGCGTCACCGGCGAGTACCCCTTCGACGTCGAGGGCGAGGCGACCGACCGTGATGTCGACGCGCCGGTATCGGACCCGACGCCGGCGGACGACTGACCCTTCCGACTCGGCGCCGGCCCCGCACACGTTCGCCGCCGGGCCGCCCGCTCGGAACGTATCGGGGGCTTAAATACGATCACGGTCAGAGGTGCGAGCATGACAGGGAACACCGACGCCGCCGAGGGCGACGCCGCGTCGATGAGCCGCCGCGGATTCTTCCGCGCCGGGGCCGCCGGAGCGGCGGTCGCGGCGGGGGTCGCGGCCGGAAGCGGGACCGCCGCCGCCCAGTACGACGGGTGGCTCGAGGGCGTCAGCAACTACGACGGTACTCACGACTACCGCGGGCAGGACGAGGTCACCGTCTCGGTCGGCGCGGGCGAGAACGGGCTCCGCTTCGGCCCCGCCGCCATCCTCATCGACCCGGGCGCGACCGTCGTCTGGGAGTGGACCGGACAGGGCGGCGGTCACAACGTCGTCGCGGACGATGGCACGTTCGACAGCGGCTCGCCCGTCTCGGAGGAGGGCACGACCTTCGAGTACACCTTCGAGGACGCGAGCGACGGTGACACGTTCAATTACCTCTGTGAACCCCACCGGGCGGTCGGAATGAAGGGCGTCGTGGCTGTCGGGTCCGTCGACGACGACCTCGTCGACCCGCAGGCCGAGGGCGGCTCCGGCAGCGGCGGTGGCTCTGGCGGCGACGGCGGCGACGGTGGCTCCGGGAGCGGCGACTCGGGCGGGTCCGACGGCGGTCTCTCCGCGAGCGACATCGGAACGCTGGCGCTCGGGTTCGGCTTCGCCGGCGCGCTGCTCGTCCCGCTGTTCTACGCGGCACACAAGAAGGCAGAGCGGAACGCGTAGTCCTCTTCTCGCGTCTTTCCTCAGTAGATGTGGTACAGCAGCAGGTACACGCCGATCCCCATCGTGAAGGAGATCAGCCAGAGGACGGCGCCGACGAACCCGACCTGCGAGTGCCGCGTCTGATAGAGGTCCGCGTACGGGCGCGTCGCCGCGAGGAACAGCGCGTGGAAGACGAAGGGGACGCAGACGATCGCGAGCAGGATGTGGATCGCGAGGAAGGGGAGGTACACGTACGAGTAGACGAGCTCCGGCCCGGGGAACTCGGTGGTGCCGACGTGGATCAGTCGGTATAGGTACGCCCCGAGGAACGCGGCGAACAGCGCGAACGAGGTCACCATGAAGTTCCGATGACGCGTCACGTTCCCGCGGGAGATCGCCCGCCAGCCGAGCAGGATCGTTGCGATCGCCGTCGCGGAGACGGCGGCGTTGAAGTGCGGGATCGCGGCGAGGACGGCGTCGCTCGCGCGCGGGAGCAGCGAACTCGGGATCACGCCGCCCACCGCGCCGAAGACGAGCGCGAGCGCGACGCCGGAGGCGACGGCGGTCAACACGGAGACGTTCTCGCGGGCCCAGTCGGACATGCCAGGACGGAGGGACGCGACCCCCAAACGCGTGCCGGTTGCGGTCGACGCGTTCCGGTCGCGGTCGCCGGATCGGGACGGCGGCGCGCCGCCCGCCGGTCTGCGAAACCCCGGCACGGCTCCCTCGAATGGAAGGGCTTTTAATTGGGGACAGGGTACGTGGAGACGCGACAGAACACCGCGAGCGTGGGTAGCCAAGCCAGGCCAACGGCGCAGCGTTGAGGGCGCTGTCCTGTAGAGGTCCGCCGGTTCAAATCCGGTCCCACGCATCGCTCGGGGCACACCCCACCGATGCCGGTGTTGTCTCTACGACAGCACCCACGCACAATTCCTTTCGATGCTACGTGAGAAGTGACGACTACGATCCGAATGCTGCGGTCGTGAACTGCCCCACAGCCCCGGCCGCTCGGTTATAAATCGTTACTCGTGGACCGGCGGCGACCACCTCCAAAGCCCCAGTCGCGAGGGCGGCGCACGCTCGCTGCGCTCCTCGTTCGTTCGCTTCGCTCACTCACTACGGTGCTTACGTCGCCTGCGCCGCCCTCGCGACTGCCCCTTCGAGTCCCGCCCAGCACAGCACCGCGCCTCACGCCTCCCCAGCCTCGTCACCGGACGATCTCCGGTTGCAAGCGAGAGCGGGGCTCTCGCCCTGTCGGTGGTCCTCCGCTTCGCTCCGGACCACCGACTCCCTCGCGCGTGCTGGCTTCGCGGCCGCCGGGGGCGGTCGATCGCAGGCACGCGCCACCGCATCGGCTGTTTGTTGCTGATTGTCGCCTCGCCCGCGCGAACTGCCACCCTTTTAGTCGCGCGCCGTCGGAGTGTGGCGTAATGAGTACGGACGCGACCCCCGAGTACGACTACGAGGAACTGGGGCTCGTCGCCGGGCTGGAGATCCACCAGCAGCTCGACACCGAGACCAAGCTGTTCTGCGACTCCCCGACCGTCGAGCGCGACCCCGACGAGTCCGACCGGTCGATCACCCGACAGCTCCACCCGACGAAGAGCGAACTGGGCGAGCTGGACGACGCCGCGATGGAAGAGAGCCGCGTCGACCGCGAGTTCACCTATCTCGCGTACGACACGACCTGCCTCGTCGAGGAGGACGACGAACCGCCCCGCCGCGTCGACGGCGAGGCGCTCTCCGTGGCGCTCCAGATCGCCGACCTGCTCGACCTCTCGGTCGTCGACCAGGCGCACGTCATGCGGAAGCTCGTCATCGACGGCTCGAACACCTCCGGCTTCCAGCGCTCGATCCTCCTCGGGCAGGACGGCGAGATCGAGACGGAGTCCGGGTCGGTGTCGGTCGTCGACCTCATGCTCGAAGAGGAGTCCGCGAAGCGCGTCGAAGAGACGGACGACGGCGTCGTCTACTCGCTCGACCGGCTCGGCGTCCCCCTCGTCGAGATCGGGACGGGCCCGGACATCCGCAGCCCGGAGGGCGCGCGGCAGGCCGCCGAGCGCATCGGGATGCTGCTTCGCTCGACGGGCGCGGTCAAGCGCGGACTCGGCACCATCCGGCAGGACGTGAACGTCTCCATCGCCGACGGCGCGCGCGTCGAGGTGAAGGGCGTTCAGGACCTCCAAGGGATCGAGGACATCGTCCGCGGCGAGGTGGGCCGACAGGCGGAGCTGCTCGAAATCCGCGACGAACTCCGCGAACGCGACGCGAGCGTCGGCGACGTGACGGACGCGACCGACGTCTTCGCCGACACCGAGTCGGGCGTCATCCGCGGCGCGCTCGACTCTGGCGGGAAGGTCACCGCGGTCCCGCTGTTCGGGTTCGACGGCCTCGTTGGCCGCGAACTCCAGCCCGACCGCCGGCTCGGCACGGAGCTGTCGGACCACGCGAAGCGCCACGGCGCGGGCGGCATCTTCCACACCGACGAACTGCCGGCGTACGGCGTCACCGAGGCGGAGGTCGACGCGCTACGCGATGCGGTCGGCGCGGGCGAGGCGGACGCGGTCGCCATCGTCGCGGCCGACCCGGAGACCGCCGACCTCGCGATCGAGGCGGCCGCGGAGCGCGCCGAGGCCGCGATGGAGGGCGTCCCCGAGGAGACCCGCGGCGCGAACGACGACGGCACGACCCGCTACCTCCGCCCGCTCCCGGGCGCCGCGCGGATGTACCCCGAGACGGACGTGCCGCCGGTGGAACCGGACCCCTCGGACGTGGAGACGCCGGAACTCCTCGACGAGAAGGCCGAACGGTACGCCGACGAGTTCGGCCTCGACGCCGGGCTCGCCGAGCAGGTCGCGTTCGGCCAGCGGTTCCCGCTGTTCGAGGCGGCGGTCGACCGCGGCGTCGACCCCACCTTCGCTGCGACGACGCTGGAGTCGACGACGACGGAGATCCGGCGCGGCGGCGCGCCCGTCGAGCACCTCACCGACGACCACTTCCTCGCGCTGTTCGACCTCGTCGAGTCGGGCGACCTCGCGAAGGAGGGCGTCCCCGAGGTGCTGACGACGCTCGCCGAGGACCCCGATCTGACGGCGAGCGAGGCCGTCGAGGCGGCGGGCCTCTCGGGCGTGAGCGAGGCGGAGGTCCGCGAGGCGGTCGTCGAGGTCGTCGAGCGCAATGCGGACCAGATCGAGGCCGAGGGGATGGGGGCGTTCTCCGGGCTGATGGGCGAGGCGATGGGCGCGCTCCGCGGGAAGGCCGACGGGGAGGTCGTCTCCGACGTGCTTCGCGAGGAGATCGGCAAGCGCTCGTAACGCGTTCCGCGCGTCCCACACCGGTTAGGCCCCCTCTTTACGTGGCGCGAGTCCGTTATCGGAATTGAGGGTCATCTGATGGCAGACTCGCCTGTGGTCGACCAGTCGGACGATTCGTCCGCGTCGGACCGCGCGCCCGACCCGGCCGAGACGCAGACGGTCAGCGGCCGCGTCTCGGAGGTGACGAACCGCTTCGTTCACGCCGTCGAACTCGCCGCCGCGGCGCTGTTCGCGCTCCTGTTCGGTATCGGCGTCGTCGACCTCGCGATCCAGATCGTTGAGTCCGTCCCGACGGGAGAGATCACGAACCCGGAAGTGGTCATCGGCTTCATCGAGACGGGCCTCCTGCTGCTCATCATCGTCGAGGTGTACCAGACGGTCGTCGCGTACATCGAACAGAGCGACACCAGGCGGATCGTCAGGCTGGTGATCTACACCGGCGTCATCGCGATGGTCCGGAAGGTGATCATCTTCCGCACCACCGAGTACCCCTCGACGCAGGACGCGCTGTTCGCCGCCGTCTCCTACGGGACCGTAATGCTCGGGCTCGTGCTGCTGTTGTACGTCGAGCGCTCTGTCGGCGCCTCGCTGACGCCCGAGTGAGCCGCCGTCACTCGGTCAGCTCCTCGATCAACGTGTCGAGGTCGTACGTCGCCGGCGCGCGCGGCTCGTCGCGCAGCGCCGCGATGGTGAACGTCGAGTTCGTGCGCTCGACCTCGGGGATCGCCTCGAAGTCGCTGATGAGCCGCTCGACGGTGTCCGACGAGGAGAGTCGCGCGAGGACGACGAAGTCCGTCTCGCCCATCGTGAAGAACGCCTCCGTGACGCCCTCCACCGCCAGCAGCTCGTCCGCGAACTCCTCGTACGGACCCTCGTAGCTCGCGAGCACCTCGACGATGACGGTGACGCCGAGCCCGAGCGCCTCGTGGTCGAGGTCGTACAGGTCGTTCTCGATGACGCCGTCCTCCCGGAGGTTGTTCAGTCGGTAGTGGATCGTCGACACCGGAATCCCGGTCTCCTCGTGGAGCCGCTCCGGGCTCCCGGTACCGAGATCGGATATCGCCTTCAACAGCCGCACGTCGCGCTCGTCCATACCCCCGGATCGACCCCCGACCGGTTGTATATGTCGACCGACAGGGTTGGAGGATACTCCAAGATGTCGGCGCCGTTCGGGGCTCGAATCGGATCTAATTCGTATGTCTGATTCTTCGTTTCGAATAACGCACTATCCGAGAGAATAGTTTAACTACGTCTGTGTCTTTCGAATTCATAACCAGTGAATCTCAGAAACCTCCTCTCTACTCCGGAAGCGGTCGTCGCCGCGTTCCTGCTGCTCGCAACGCTCTGGGGCACGTCCTTCGTCGCGATCGAGGCCGGCCTCCACTACTTCCCGCCGCTGTTGTTCGCCGGCGTCAGGTACGTCGTCGCCGGCGCGGTCGTGCTGGGCTACGCCGCGGTCGCCGCGGACCGGTGGATCCCGCGGGGCCGCGACGAGTGGCTCGGCGTCGCCGTCGCGGGCACGTTCGTGATCGCGGCGTATCACGGGTTCCTCTACCTCGGCGAGATCCGGATCTCCGGCGCGGTCGCCGCGGTCGTCGTGAGCCTCTCGCCGGTGTTGACTGCCGTCTTCGCGGCCGCGCTCCTCCCGAACGAACGCCTCGGCCCCGTCGAAATCGGCGGGTTCGCGCTCGGCGTCATCGGCGTGGCCGTGATCGCCGACCCGGCCGCGGCCGGGCTGGGCAGCGCGGCGGTCGTCGGCGTCGCGCTCGCGTTCGCCGGCGCGGCCGCCTTCTCTCTGGGCGCCGTCCTGCTGCGCCCGCTCCGCACCGACCTCCCGATCGCCGCGCTTCAGGGCTGGGCGATGGTGATCGGAGCCGGGCAGCTGCTCGTCGCGGCCGCCGCGATCGGCGAGTCGCCCGCCGCGATCGCCTGGAACCAGACGGCGATCGCCTCGCTCGCGTATCTGACGCTGCTCTCCGGCGTGGTCGCGTTCCTCCTGTACTTCGCGCTGCTCGACGCGGTCGGCCCGTCGCAGCTCCACCTCGTCGGCTACGCCGAGCCCGTCGTCGCCGCGGTCGGTAGCTGGGCCCTGCTCGGTCACCTCGTCGACGCCGAGGCGCTGATCGGGTTCGTCGCGATCCTCGCCGGCTTCCTCGTCTTAGAGCGCCGCGAGATCGCCGACTACGTCGGCGTCGACCGGTTGCGAGAGTAGCGGCTCACGGAGACGCCTCTCGCGGGTTCCGGTCGTTCACCCCTCGCGGATTTCGGCGACTCACCCCTCCACGTCTCGGCTCAGCCCCGCGCGGAGGTCGCGGCCGAAGTAGTGGCCGAGCAGCGCGAGCACCAGCCCGACGCCCCCGCCGACCGCGACGAGCGGGAGCCCCCACTGCGAGAGGTAGTCGATCCCGATCGGGAGGAAGCCGACGCCGAGGACGCTCGTCACCGCGCTCGCCGCGCCCGCGGCGGCGCCGGCGGTCCCGGTCTCGACGTAGCGGCGCGCCGACAGCACAAGGCCGAGCAGGAACGCGGCGACGAACACGCCGCCCGCGGTCCCGACCGTCCCGCCGATGAGCGGGATCAGGCCGCCGACGAACACGCCGACCGCGACCGCGACGAGCGCGAGACCGAACGCCTTCGCCGAGAACCACCGCCCCGAGACGCCGACCCGGCCGGCGTCCCCGGAGCCGGCCTCGCTCCCCGCCGTCGGCTCGGCGCTCGCGGCCCCGCCGGCGTCGGCCTCTGACTCTCCCTCGCCGCCCGCGAGGTCGTCGTCGAGGAGGTCGTCGAGGTCGTCCATCGGGTCGTCGGACGACTCGCGCTCCTTGGAGGGTTGCATACCGGACCGTTCGGGCCCGCGGACTTGGCTTTTGTGCCGCGAGCGGTGTCGTCACGCTTTCCCCGCGCGGTCGCGTGCCACGCGCTACCGTTCGCCGTTTCACCGGAAACGCGGTGTGGCCCGGCGCGGTCGCGGCCGCTACCCGTCGCCGCTCGACCGCCGCCCGCCCCACACGCGCTTGTCGACGAGCGCGACCGTCACCGGGCGGTCGACCGCGATCTGACAGGAGAGCCGCGGGTAGCCGAACCGGTCGGCGAGGCGGTCGTGCCACTGGTCGGCCGGCGGCCCCTCTCGGACGCGGACGCCGCAGGTGGCGCAGATCCCCCGCCCCCCGCAGTTGAGCCGGCGCGTCGCGGACGCGTACGGCGACAGGCCGGCGTCGAGCATGACCCGCCGGAGGTTGCGACCGCGCTCCACGGCGAGTTCGACGCGGTCGTCGCCGTCGACGACGACGAGCGGGACCGTCTCGGACCCGCCCCCTGACCGTCCGCCGGCGTCCTCGTCGGGTTCGTCCTCGGTCATCGGCGTCCCTTCGCGCGCCGCACACAAAGCGTCCCGGACCCGGAACGGCTTTCGGCCCGGGCGTCGGAACGGGCGACATGGACACGCGGCGCGCGCTGCTCGACGCCCTCGCTGCCGACGACGGCCCCGTCTCCGGGCCCGCCCTCGCCGAGTCGCTCGGCGTCTCTCGGGCGGCCGTCTGGAAGGCGGTCGAGGGGCTCCGCGAGGACGGGTTCGCGGTCAAGTCGACCGCGGCGGGGTACGTCGCCCCCGACGAGCCGGGGTACTCCGGACCGGGGATCGCGTTCGGCCTCGACGCACCCTACTCCGTGGAGTATCACGACCGGATCGCGTCGACGAACGAGCGGGCCCGGGAGCTCGCGGTAGAAGGGGAGACCGACGTCGCCGTAGTCGCCGACGAACAGACCGGGAGCCGCGGCCGACTCGACCGCGAGTGGGTCGCGCCGAGCGGCGGGGTCTGGCTGTCGGTCCTCACCCGGCCGGACGTGCCGACCGCGCGGGCGCCGCTCTTCACCCTCGCGGCCGCGGTGGCGACGACCGACGCCGCCCGCGAGGCCGGCGTGGACGCGCGGATCAAGTGGCCGAACGACGTGCTCGTCGGGGGTGACGGAAGCGGCTCCGAAGTGCCAGATCCCGCCGCCCCCGGCCGCGGCGGCCCGAAGCTGGCGGGGATCTTGACGGAGATGGAGGGGGAGGCCGACCGGGTCGGCTGGCTCGTCGTCGGCGTCGGCGTCAACGCCAACCTCGACCCCGAGACGCTGCCCGCGGGCGCGACGTCGCTGTCGGCGGAGCGCGGCGGCCCGATCGACCGGCGGCGGTTCGCCGCGACGTTGCTCGAACGTTACGCGGAACTGACCGCCTCGCCCGGCGCGCTCGACGAGGTCCTCCCCGCGTGGCGCGAGCGGGCGAGCACGCTCGGGCGGCGCGTCCGGGTCGACACCGCCGAGGGGGTCGTGGAGGGCACCGCGGTCGACGTGACGGAGCCGGGTGCGCTCGTGGTCGACACCGACGAGGGCCGGCGGCGCGTCCACGCGGGCGACTGTGAACACCTCCGCGACGCGGCCTGACCTCCGCGACGCGGCCTGACTCCCAGCCGACACGCCGCGGCTCGCTACCCCGTCTCCGTCGCGTCGGAGACAGACCCGTCCGCGTCGGCCCCGGCGGCGCCCGTCTCGCCCGCGGTCGCGGTCTCGCCCGCGGTCGCCGCGTCCTCGTCGTCGCCGATCCGGACGGTCAACACCGGCACCGACGACCCCCGGACCACCTTCTCGGCGACGCTACCGAGGAGGAGGCGGTCGATCCCGCCGCGCCCGTGGGTCCCCATCACGACGAGGTCGCAGCCCGTCCGTTCGGCGTGGGTGATGATCTCGCGGCTCGGCGAGCCGTCGACGACGGACGTCTCGACGTCGACGCCGCGGTCGGCGGCGAGTTCGCACACCGTCTCGAGCGCCGCCTCGCCGTCGTCGTACAGCAGGTCGCCCACCCCCTCCCACGTCGTCTCCATCGGCATCCCGGCGTACCGCGCGGTGTCGACCACGTATATCGCGCGCACCGACGCCCCGTGGACCGCGGCGAGGTCGAGCGCGTGACACACCGCTAACTCCCCCTCCGAGGAGCCGTCGGTCGGGACCAGAATCCGGTCGTATAGGGGCATGTTCACGTGTAGCATGACGACCGGGACGGATAACCCTTTGTTCTTGCCGGTTTCTCGCCGCCGTCCGGTGGCGTCCGGGCCGAGCGCGCGCTTATGCTCTCTCGCACGACGGGTCGGTATGTCCGACGAGATCAACCGCTCCCGCCTCGAATCGACGCTCGCCGACCGCGCGTACCCCGCCGACCGCGGAGCGCTCGCCGACTCGGTCGCAGGCACGACGGTGTTGTTCGCCGACGGCGACGCCGACCTCGGCGACCTCCTGGCCGAGGTCGACCAGGCGAGGTTCGAGGGCGCCGCCGACGCGCACGCCGCGCTCCAGAACGTCCTCCCGATCGAGGCGCTCGGGGAGCCCGGGCAGTCCGACGGCGACGCGTAGATCGGGCCTCCCGCGACGGCTCGCGGCCGGGCCCCTCCCTCGTCACCGATCCCCACGCCACGGCGCGTCTCGCATCGCTTTTGGCGCCGCGCCGCGCAGCGGTGGTAATGAGCTATCGGATCGGTCTCGTCGGCAAGCCCTCGGTGGGCAAGTCGACGTTCTTCAACGCCGCGACGATGAACGACGTACCGGAGGGGGCGTACCCGTTCACAACCATCGACCCGACCGTCGGCGAGGCGTACGTCCGCGTCGACTGCGCCGCGCCCGAGTTCGACGAGACCTGTACGCCGAGCGTCGGCGTCTGCCGCGAGGGGACGCGGTTCGTCCCCGTGAAGCTGGTCGACGTGGCCGGGCTCGTCCCGGGCGCCCACGAGGGCCGTGGGCTCGGCAACCAGTTCCTCACCGACCTCAACGAGACCGACGTGCTGATCCACGTCGTCGACTTCTCGGGGAAGACCGACATCGAGGGCGAGGCGACCGAGGGCCACGACCCCCGTGAGGACATCGACTTCTTAGAGGAGGAGCTCGACGCGTGGTACCTCGACGTGTTGGAGAAGGGCTTAGAGAAGTTCGAGACGCGGTATCACGGCGCGAACGCGGCCATCGAGGAGGAGCTCGCCGACCAGATGTCCGCGTTCGGCATCGACAAGGACCGGATGAAGCGCGTCATCCTCGCCGAGGGGCTCGAACTCGATCCGGACACCTGGGACGAGACGGACAGAGTCGAACTGGCCCGCGAGATCCGCAAGCGCACGAAGCCGATGGTGATCGCCGCCAACAAGATGGACACCCCCGAGGCGCAGGCGAACTGGGCGGAGATCACGAGCGACCCCGACTACGACCACCTCTCGTTCGTCCCCGCGAGCGCTCACGCGGAGAAGGCGCTGAAGAACGCCGACGACGCCGGCGTCGTCGACTACACGCCCGGCGACGACGCGTTCGAGGTCGTCGGCGACGTCTCCGGGGAGCAGAAGGCCGGCCTCGACCAGATCGCCGAGTTCGTCGACGAGTACGACGGCACGGGCGTCCAGGGCGCGCTCGAGTCCGCCGTCTTCGACGTGCTGGGCTGTATCGCCGTCTTCCCCGGCTCCGCGAACGGGAGCAAAGACGAGAAGGGAGTCTTCCGCGACTGCTTCATCCTCCCCGAGGGGTCGACGACGGAGGACTTCGCGTACCACATCCACTCGGACATCGGCGAGGGGCTGCTCCACGGCACCGACTGCCGGAGCGGCCGGCAGGTGGGCACCGACCGCGAGCTCTCCCACCGCGACGTGATCGAACTGGTCTCGACGAAGCAGGCCGCGCCGTAGCCGCTCCGACGAGGCCGCCGACCCCGCTGGCCGCTCTTCCGAACGACCTCCGTGCGTCCGGCCGGTCACGATACGATATCGCGGACCGCGTCGGGAACGTCGGCCCGGTCGACCTCCCGAACGGACGAGCCCTCGACCTCGGTCGCTCCGTACTTGTACCCCGACCCCGTCAGGATCGCGGCCACGTCGTCGTCGGGGCCGAACTCGCCCGCCGCGGCGAGCTCTCGCACGGCGGCCGTCGCCACCGCGCACGACGGCTCGACGGAGACTCCGGCGTCGGCCGCGAGCCGGTCAGTCTCGGCCAGCATCGACTCCTCCGAGACGGAGACGACGCCGCCGTCTGTCGCCCGGACGGCGGCCAGCGCGCGGTTCCCGCTCGGCGGGTCGGCGTTGTTGATCGAGACGGCCGCGGTCGGCTCGCCCGCGACGGGTTCGACGCGGGAGTCTCCCCGCCGGAACGCCCGCGCGATCGGGTCACAGCGGGCGGCCTGCGCGAGGTAGATCCGCGGGATCGACGGGAGCACTCCCGCCGCGTCCAGCTCTCGGAGCGCCTTCCAGACGCCGCTCGCCTGTCCGCCGCTGCTGACCGGCAGGACGATCGCGTCGGGCGCGTCGGGAGCGAACGCCTCGCAGATCTCGTACGCCACCGTCTTCTGGCCGGCGACCCGGAGCGGGGCGTCGGAATTGAGGAAGGTGACCCCGAGGTCGTGGTCGAGCGTGTCCTCGTAGAGCCGCCCGTACTCCCCCCGGACCCGGAACAGGTGCGGGTCGTGCTGGGCGATCATCGCGAGCCGCGAGTCCGGCGTGTCCTCGGCGACGAGGATCGCGGCCTCCCGGTCCAGCGCCGCCGCGTGCGCGGCGACGCTCAGCGCCATGTTGCCGTGCGAGACCGTCCCGACCGGGCCGTCGATGCGGGCCATCCCGACGGCCGTCCCCCGGTCCTTGAAGCTCCCCGTCGGGTTGGTCCCCTCGACCTTGAGGTGGACCCGCGGCCCGTCCGCCGGCTCGATCGACGGCGCGCGGAACAGCGGCGTGCCCCCGGCGGCCGCGGCGAGGCCGCTCGGAACGGTCGCCGCGGGTAGGACGGGCTCGTACCGCCAGAGGGAGTCTCGCCCGAGCCGCACGCCACCGCCGCCGCTCGCCTCGGGCCACGAGAACCCGGTCCCGTGCGTGTCGAACCAGAGCGGCTCGCCGCACGCGCAGCGGGCCGCCTCGCCGGCGGGGTACGTCTCGCCGCAGTCGTAACAGACCAGTCGTTCCATACGCCACGGTCTCGGTCGCGACACAAATCGTTGGTCACGGGCGGGCGCCGCGACCGCGGCAGCGCCCGGGGGTTCCCTCGTCTTTTTTGAGTCGCGGCCACACCGGTCACGCATGGGTACGTCAGGCGAGTTCGGCGAGTTCGGCGGCCGACACGTCCCGGAACCGCTGGAGGAACCGTTGGCGGAGCTGGCGGCGGCCTACGAGGAGGCCGTCGCCGACGACGAGTTCATGGCGGAGTTCCGTGACCTGCTCGAACACTTCGCGGGGCGGCCGACGCCCGTCTTCTACGCGGAGACGCTCAGCGAGCGGTACGGCGCGGACATCTACCTCAAACACGAGGACCTCCTCCACGGCGGGGCGCACAAGCTCAACAACACGCTCGGGCAGGCGCTGCTGGCCAAGCGGGCCGGGAAGGACCGCCTGATCGCGGAGACCGGGGCGGGGCAGCACGGCACCGCGACGGCGATGGTCGGCGCCCTGCTGGACCTCGACACGACCGTGTACATGGGCCGGCACGACATGCAGCGACAGGAGATGAACGTGTTCCGGATGCGGCTCATGGGCGCGGACGTGGAGCCGGTCGACCGCGGCAACGAGGGGCTCGCGGAGGCGGTCGACGCCGCGTTAGAGGACTTCGCCGAGAACGTCGACTCGACGCACTACCTCGTCGGCAGCGTCGTGGGGCCCGACCCGTTCCCGCGGATGGTCCGCGAGTTCCAGTCCGTCATCGGGACCGAGGCCCGCGAGCAGATCCAAGAGCGCCACGGCGACCTCCCCGACGCGTGCGTCGCCTGCGTGGGCGGCGGGTCGAACTCGATCGGCCTCTGGCACGCGTTCAAGGATGACGACGTGATGTTCTACGGCGCCGAGCCGGGCGGCACCGACGACGCGAACCACTCGGCCCCGCTCTCGAAGACGAAACAGGAGGAGCCGCGGATCTTCCAGGGGATGAAGACGAAGACGATCGGCGACGACACCGAGAACCACTCCGTCTCCGCCGGGCTCGACTACCCCGCCATCGGGCCGGAGCACGCCGCGCTCCAGGAGATGGGCCGCGCGGAGTACCACGCGGTCTCCGACGACGAGGCGCTGGCCGCGTTCCGCGAACTGAGCGAGGCCGAGGGGATCATCCCGGCGCTGGAGCCGGCCCACGCCCTCGCGCTGACCGCCAAGCTCGCCGAGGAGGACCGACACGACACGCTGTTGGTCAACCTCTGCGGGCGCGGCGACAAGGACATGCAGACGGCGGCGGAGCACTTCGATCTCTCCGGGTGAGGTCACCCCTCCGGGTGAGACTCTCCCGCCCGATTGACCCCTTCCGGCGCGGCGCTCAGAGCTCCTTCTCGAAGTGGACGAGTTCGTACGCGCCGGCGGTCGAGGTGTCCGTCCGCTCGTATCCCCGACTCGCGTAGAAGTCGAGCGCCGCGGGCTGGCGCGTCGAGGTCGTCGCGAGGAGCGTCTCGAACCCACCGGAGGCCGCCCGCCGCTCCAGCTCGTCGAGCAGCGCCCGTCCGTAGCCGCGCCGCTGATACGGCGGCGCGACGCGCATCCGGTGGAGCTCCGCGGCGCCGGGGCGGTCGCGCTCGTCGCCGTGCCCGGCCTCGTTGGGCACGTAGCCGCCCATCGCGGCGAGCGTCCCGTCGTGGGTCGCCAGTTGGTCCGGGGCCCGTGACGCCGCCGAATCCACCGACTGCCGCTCCGGCGACGGATCGTCCGGCGACTGGTCGGCGTCGACGGCGTCGACGACGCCGACGACGAACGCGCCCCCCGCGTCGAGGTACGACGCCGCCACGGACCGCAGGTCGTCGGTGCCGGGGATGTCGGACGGGTCGACCCCGGTCTCCCGCATCGCCCACTCGTGAAGCGCCCACACGGCCGCGTCGTCCCGCGGGTCGTACGACCGGAGCGAGAGTTCGTTCGCGTCCACGACGAACCGTGACGGCGCGTCCGGCTTGAAGACACGGATCGCGGGGGGCGCGCTCGCTCTCTGAGCTTCGACGTTACCGCACATCCGCGCTCGACGCGTCCGCGCTCAGCGCGTCGACCCTACTCACCGCCAGCGATCTCTTCGAGGCGCTCCGTCCCGGCCTCGACGTGGCCCCCGTGGAAGCAGACCGTCTCCGCCACGTCCCGGTCGGCGAGGACCGCGACGCTCTCCAGCGCGGTGTCGAGGTCCGGGGTCATCTCCGGGCTGACCCCGGCGAGTTCGCCGTCGGCGACGGTGAGCGCGTCGGCGCTGACGAGCAGCTCGGCGCCGGGGAAGTACGCCGACACGTGCCCCGGGCTGTGGCCGGGGGTCGGGACGACCTCCGTCGGACCGGCCGCCGTCGCGAACGTCTCGCCCCCAGTCAGGCGGACATCGACGGTCGCCGGTTCGATCACCGTCGGCCGCCCCTCGCTCGACTTGACGAGCTCCTCGTCGCCCTCCAGGTACAGGGCCTCTGCCTCGTGGGCGAACACGGCGGCGCCGGTCCGGTCGACCACGGCCGCCAGACAGCCGGCGAGGTCGAGCTCCTAATGCGTGACGAGGACGCCCCGCGCGTCGTCGAGGGACAACCCCTTGTCCGCGAGCGCGTCTCCGAGGACGCCGACCTCGTCGGGCAGGCCAACGTCGATCAGGAGGAGTCCCTGCGGGGTCTCGACCGCGGTGGGAGTGAGTGTCGCTTCCCGGCCGTCCAGCGATACGTGTAGGGAGAGTGCGCGTACGCCCGGCGCGAGTTCCATGGCGAACGCTGGTCGCCGATCGAGTTCAAGCGGGCGAGCCTCGACGGACTCACTCGGGCGCCGGGAGCTCCTCGGCGACGTTCACGTCGTGTCCGGCGACGTACCCGTTCAGCTTGGCGGCGAGCGGCGACTCTCGCAGCTCGGCGCCGTCGTATCCGGCCGCGTCGAACGGCTCAATTAGTGACGAGGCGGACCTGAGCCTGTACTTCTGGTGGTAGTCCTCCGCGGGAGAGAACCGCGACAGCCGCTCGACGCGCGTGTCGATCCCGTCGGCGGTGAGTCCCCGCGCCGAGAGGAACTCGTCGAGGGCCTCCCGCTGGGCCGCGCGCTCGACGAGGACGACGTTCTGGTACTGCGTCTTCCGGGACTGCCGCCGCGGGTCGTGCGCCGCGAACACCCGTTCCAGCACATCCCGGTACGATATCGTTTCGGGGTCGAAATCGACCTGAACCACCTCCGTGTGGTCGCCCAGCGAGTGGTACGTCGGGTCACGTTTGGTCCCACCCGCGTACCCCGCGCGGGTGCGGACGACGCCCTCCACCGCGCCGAACTGCGCGTCCGGGCCCCAGAAGCAGCCGACGCCGAACGTCGCCGTCTCGGTCTCGCCGGCGTCGGCCGCGCGGCGGTCGTACTCGCGTACCTGTGTCCGTGTGAGTTCCATGGGTGCCACCTGTCTGTAGAGCCGCCGGAGCGCGGTTCGCGGGTCGGACCGCATCGCCCGTGTCTCGGGCTCGCAGACGGATACATTGCGCGCCGCCCCACGTCGATCGTCTCGTTCGGCCGGGACCCAAACCACTTGAGGTGGGGCCGCGTCGCGGCGGACATGAGCGCTCACTCGACCGAACCGGCCCGCCTCGAATTCGGCGTCCTCGGTACCGCGGGAATCGCCGACAAGGCCGTCGTCCCGGCGATCGCCGCGAGCGACCACGCCGTCGGCGCGGTCGCGTCCCGGGACGCCGACCGCGCGGCGTCGTTCGCCGCCCGCCACTCGATCCCCCGCAGTTACGGCACCTACGAGGCACTGCTCGACGACGACGCCATCGACGCGGTGTACGTCCCGCTCCCCAACGGGCTCCACGGTGAGTGGACGAAACGCGCCGCGGACGCCGGGCTCGCCGTCCTCTGCGAGAAGCCGCTGGCCGCCGACGCCGCCGAGGCGCGAGCGGTCGCCGACCACTGCGACCGCCGCGGCGTCACCCTGATGGAGGCGTTCATGTACCGGTACCACCCCCGGACCGAGCGCGCCGTCGAGCTCGCCGCGACGGAACTCGACGACGTGCGCACGGTGACCGCGACGTTCCGGTTCCCGCTGTCCGACCGCCCGAACGACGTTCGGCTCGACCCGGAGCTCGCCGGCGGGTCGCTGATGGACGTCGGCTGCTACCCCGTTTCGCTGGCTCGCACCGTCCTCGGCGCTCCCGACCGGGCGTACGCCCACACGGGGGACACCCGCGACGCGGGCGTCGACACCGAACTCGCAGGCGTGCTGGCGTACGGCGACGGCCGGTCGGCCCGGGTCGCCTCCGGGTTCGACACCCGCCACGTCGAGCGGTACCGCGTGGACGCGACGAACGGGTGGGTCGCGGTCGAGAACGCCTTCGACGCCCCGGCCGACGAGCGGCTGGAACTGGAGTACGAGATCGACGGCCGTCGCGGGGTCGAGACGTTCCCGGCGGTCGATCAGTACCGGCTTCAGGTCGAGCACTTCGCCGACCGCGTGGCCGGCGACGCGACCCCCGTGACCGACGGCGCGTCGGCCGTTGCGAACATGCGGATCCTCGACGCGCTGTCGGAGAGCGCCGCGAACGGTTCTCCGATCGACCTCTGACTCGGATCGCTTGGGGTACAGATCGCCGTCGCTCCGGCGGCCGTGGCGCTCGGTTCGACGTTCGCCCCGCCTACGCGACCATCTCGTCGGTGATCGCCGGCGTGTCCATCGCGTTCGCGATCGGGCTGATCACCCGGTACGTCCCCCGTTGGCCACCGTCGGAGGAGTCGTCCCAGTGAGGCGTGAACGGCTTGTCTTCGGCGTGCGGGCTGTCTTCTAGCATCGCTCGGGGCGCACCCCCGGCCAGGTAGACGTCGAAGGAGTTCGACTCGAACTCCGTCCAGAAGTTACTCTTGTGGAACGGGAACAACACGCGGACGTAGTAGTCCTTCCGTATCTCGCGTTTCTTCACCTCGTTGTTGTACCAGCCAATCACGTCGAAGTGGGTACACACCGCCTTCTCCGCGCCCGTGTAGGGGAACGACGACCGGACCTCCACGGCGGCGCTCTCGCCGCGGCCGCGGTCGACGGTGATGTCGACCTGTTCCTGTGGGGTGTCCCACTCGTCGTCTTGGAACACGTCCGCGCCCGTGTCGCGCCGCTCGGCCGTTCGGGTGAGCCAGTCTTTCCACACCCACTCCGCCAGCACTCCCGAGATACCGTCGACGCTCTGCGTGTCGGCCGACCTGCCGCGGGAGCTGTCCCGGGCCATCCGTCCGTCGGAGCCCTCAGCGAGACGCTCCCCGTCGTCTCGTAGCTCGTCGAGCAGCGCGCGGTCCTCGCCGCCGTAGTCGAACCGATACCGAACGCAGTCGAAGCCGCCGTGCCCGTCGCAGTCTATCGTTTCCGTCGTGATGTCCATCGACGTTCCGTCTAAACAGTCAGCTATCTTATAGAGATATCGCCGGTCGTGAGGCGGTGGCCTTATCCCCGGCAGCTACCTCCCCCCGGTAACCGATCGATATGCCTGCGGACGATATCACGGAGCCCCCCGAACACGCCGTCTCCTCGCCGAACACACCGATGTACAACATGGTTCGGTTCTGGGGGCGGAAGCCACAGAACCTCGTCACGAGCTACATCGAGCAGTTCACCGACGAGGGGGAGACGGTGCTGGACCCGTTCTCCGGGAGCGGCGTCACCGCCTTGGAGGCGCTCCGGGCGGACCGTCGCGGTATCTACAACGACCTGAACCCGCTGTTCCGCCACATCGCCCGCACGACCGCCGCTCACGTGGACTTGGACGAACTCGAAGACGGGTTCGACACCGTGATGGAGAACCTCCGGTACCGGCGCCACGAGGTCGGCGGCGCCGACGGCGACGCGCAGCGGTCATTCCGGTGGCTCTACGAGACGACGTGCCGGAACTGCGGCCACGAACGGGCGCGGACGCTCGAAACGACCGCGACTCGGGTGTACTCGCCCAGTCCGGGGCAAGCGAGCGAGCCGATATCCGGCGACGGGACGCTCGATGCCCTCGCGACGGAAATCTACGATCAGCTCAGCGAGGCCGAGCGCCTCTCGCACGACGCGTTGGTGGAGCGCATCGACTTAGACGAGTTCGGCGACGCGCGCAAGTCGGAGATAACGCGGGCGATCAACCAGCGGCTGTTCGAAAACGGGTACATCCGGATCGAGGAGGACGTTCCGAACGAGCTCAAGTACGTCTGTCCGGAGTGCGACGCGAGTGAAACGGTCCCGCTGGACGAGGCGGACGAGGCCAAACTCGACCGGATCGGCGAGCTCTCGCCCCCCTATTACTACCCCGACAACGAGCTGGTGTACCCCAACGGACAGGACTTCTACACGAGTCGTCCGGGGACCGAGCGCGTCGACAAGCTGTTCACCGACCGGAATCTGATCGCGCTGTCTATCCTCCGGCACGAGATACACCGGCTGGAAACACAGGAATTTGACCGGACCGTCGTCGACGCCCTCCTGCTCACTTTCGTCGCCATTCTCGAACACGTGAGCCGGATGCAGCGGCCGAACAAGAAGGGCTGGGCGGCGAAGAACTACGTCATCCACCCGGAGAACCTCGAACTCAACGTCGCGCACGCGTTCCGGAACCGGTTCTCGACCGTGCTCGACGGCATGCGCGAGGCGAACGACGAACTGAACGGGGGCGACCCCGTGGGAGACCGAGGGAGGTTCATCCAGGGAGACGCGCGCGACCTCCCGGTCGACGACCAGTCGGTACAGTACGTGTTCACCGATCCCGAGTACGGCGACGCCGTCCAGTACTTCGAGCTCAGCTACATGGCGAACAGCTGGCTGGACAGCAGCGTCAACTGGGAGGACGAAATCGTCGTCAATCCGCGCCAAGAGAAGCCGCGGGAGCGCTACGAGGAGATGCTCGCGGCGGCGTTCGAGGAGGTGTTCCGAGTGCTCGAGAGCGGCGGACATCTGACGGTCACGTTCCACAGCAGCGAACTCAAATACTGGAACTCCCTGATGCACGCGATCCAGCAGGCCGGGTTCGACTACGTCGACGCGGTCTATCAGGTTCCCGCACAGGAGTACACGAACTGGATCAACCGCCGGAAGCCGGGGACGATGAACGGCGACATCTACATCACGTTCCGGCGACCGGAGACCCGGGAACAGCCCGAACTGGACTTCGGTGACATTCAGGCGGTCCGGGAGTCCATCTTGGAGGAGGCGAAGCGCGTCATCCGGCTCCACGACGGCCGCGCGACGTACGATCAGCTGGTCCGCGGGGTGACGCTGCGGCTCATCGAGGACAACAGGATGCACTCCGAACAGGTGCGCGACTTCGACTATCGCCGCCTCTTCGACGATTACCTCGAACGCACCGCCGACGGCGACGCGTGGACGACCGCCGACTGGGCGGCGACCGACGAGGTCGAGTACATCCCGCTCCAGCGCCGCATCAGGTGGCTGATCGAATCCGTCTACGCGGGGAAGGAGGGGTCCGCCGCCACGCTCGACGAGATCCTCTCGCGGATCTTCACGAGCCTCAAGGACGCGCAGACGCCGGAGAACCAAGAGATATTGGACGTGTTACAGTCGACCGCTGAGCCGGTCGAGAAAGACGGCGTCGTCTACTGGCGGCGACGCGACTCGTACCAGCAGACGCTCGCCGGAAACACCTTGGCCGAGGAGGAGGGCCTGGTCGACACGGAAACGCAGCGCGAGCAGCTGGAACTGGACCACGACCGGATCATCAACCGACTCGCCGAGTTCGGCAAGTCCGTCGGCTACGACGCGTGGATCGGGGACCCGGAGACCGATCGCAGCGAGGTCCTCCGCGATACGCAGACGCGGCTGCGGATACCCGGCGACTTCTCCGACACCGTTCGCGAGCGGCTCAGGAACGTCGACCTGATCTGGTTCGACGGCGAGACGCCGGTCGCGATGTTCGAGGTGGAGCACTCGACGGACCCGCAGGACGGAATCGTTCGCATGGGGAACGCGTACGCGGAAACCGGCGCGACGCCCCGGGCCGTGTCCGTCGTCCCCGACAACCGATACGATCGATGGGAGAAGGCCGTCACGCAGCCCGCCCTCGACGAGTTGACCGACGACAACCCGTTCCGCTGTCTCACGTATTCGAAGCTGATCGAGCTCCTCGGCGGGCGCCGGTCGCCCGCGGAGCGGGGCGAAGAACGGCTGTTCGAACTCGCGACGACGCCGCCCTGACTCGGTGAGCCCCGCCCGCGACGCGAACCGGCGTCGTCGACCGGGCTCTCAACGAGGCTCGGGCCCGATCTCGGTCCCCAGTACGATGGTTTAACCCCGTGTCGGTTCTCTCCGGGTGTATATGAGTGATGAGCGTGACCGACTGGAGAAACCGTCCAACGCGGCCGCCATACGGGCGAAACTCCGTGAGATCGTGCCGAGCGCGTTCTCCGAGGGAGAGCTCGACGCGGCGAAGCTCGAATCGCTGCTCGACGCCGACGGGGAGTCGTCGGGGACGGAGCGGTACGAGCTCTCGTGGGCCGGAAAGCGCGAGGCCACCGCACGCGCCCAGGCGGCGACGGAGCAGACGCTGGTCCCGCGTCCCGACGAGAGCGTCGACTACGGGGGGTCGGGCAACCACTTCATCGAGGGCGAGAACCTCGCGACCCTGAAGACGCTCCAGCGGTCCTACCAGCAGCGAATAAAGATGATCTACCTCGACCCGCCGTACAACACCGGGTCGGATTTCATCTACAAGGACGACTACTCGACCGCGGCCGCCGACTACGAGCGGGAGACCGGCCAGCGGACGGCGGACGGCGACAAGCTGGTGAGCAACCCGGAGACGAACGGGCGGTATCACAGCGACTGGCTGTCGATGATGTATCCCCGGCTGTTCCTCGGGCGGAATCTCCTCCGGAACGACGGGGCGATCTTCGTGAGCATCGATCACAACGAGTACCACAACCTCCGCCACCTCATGGACGAGATCTACGGCGAGGACAACTACGTCGGCACCTTCGTCTGGAAGCGCCGGACCCCCGACGCACGGAACTCGGGCGGGATGTCCATCGACCACGAGTACGTCGTGGTGTACCAGCGGTCCGACGCGTTCGAGATGCGGGGCGTCGAGAAGTCGTTCGACAACTACACGAACCCGGACGACGATCCGCGCGGCCCGTGGGTCGCCGGCGATCTGAAGAACTCGCGGACGAAAGACGAGCGGCCGACGATGTTCTACGAGATCACGGACCCCGAGACCGGCCACACCTATCAGCCGGACCCGAACAGCGTCTGGCGCCTCGGCGAGGAGACGATGCGGCAGTACATCGAGGAGGGTCGGATCCTCTTCCCCGACGACGGCGAGGGCGTGCCCAAGTTCAAACGCTTCCAAAACGAGATCGAGAGCCGGTACAAGCCGCTCTCGTCGTGGATCGAAACGACGACGACCGACGAGGACATCGAGCTGTTCGAGGACGCCTTCGACCGCACCGTCCTCCAGACGGGGATGACCGGCACGGCGACGCGCGAGCTGAAATCGCTGTTCGGCTACAAGGCGTACGACTTCCCCAAGTCGACGGACCTGATCCGGAAGCTGATCCGCCACAGCGTGGACGGCGGCGACATCGTCTTGGACTTCTTCGCGGGATCGGGGACGACGGGCCACGCGGTCATGCAGCTCAACGCGACCGAGGAGTTCGACGACCCCGTCCGGTTCATGCTCGTCCAACTGGACGACGAACTCGACGAGCCGCGGGGGGAAGAGACGACCCACGCGGAGGTCTGCGAGCGGCGCCTGCGGCTGGCGAGCGAGCAGGTCGCCGACGACCACGACCTGCCGGGCGCCGCTCCGGGGCTCGGCTTCGACAAGTACACGCTCGGGGAGTCGCGCTTCGAGCGGTGGGGACGCCCCGACACGGAGTCGGAAGCCCGCGCCGCGCTCGAACGATACGCCGCCGGCGCCGGCTCGGCCGTCGATCTGACCGATCCGGACGCCGCGCTGGTCGAGGTACAGCTCCTGCTCGGGTTCTCGCTGGACGCCGCCGTCGAGGCCCTCGCGGACCACACCTATCACCTGTCCGAAGACGACCGCGACGCGCTGGTCACCTTCGCGGAATCGGTGACGTACGAGACGCTCACCGAGTTCGATCTCCCGGCGGACACGCAGTACGTCTGCTTGGACGGGAGCCTCTCCGATACGGACAAGGAACGCCTCAACCGCGACCTCTCGCTCCGAACGATCTGACCATGGAATTCGAATTCGATCCCGACCTCGAGTATCAGCAGGAGGCCGTCGACGCGGTCACCGACGTCTTCGACGGCCAGCCGAACGTCGGCGAGCAGCCCGCGTTCGGGACGCACGGGACGACCGTTCCGAACGAGTTAGCACTCTCCGAGGAGCAGCTCACGGCCAACACGCGAAAGGTCCAGCAGCGTCACGACCTCGCACAGAGCGACGACCTCTATCGGGCGGCCGACGGCGAGACGACCGACCTGTTGAGCTTCAGCGTCGACATGGAGACCGGGACGGGCAAGACGTACGTCTACCTCCGGACGATCCACGAGCTCTACCGGCGGTACGGCTGGCGAAAGTTCCTCATCGTCGTTCCGAGCGTGGCGATCCGCGAGGGCGTCGTGAAAACGATACAGCAGACGCGAGCCCACTTCGACTCGCTGTATTCGCGGCCGCCGTTCAACTGGACCGAGTACGACTCGTCGACGCTGAGCGACGTGATCCGGTTCGGCAGCAGCAGCCAGATCGAGGTCATGGTCATGACGCTCCAGAGCATCAACCGGAGCGACGAGAACGTCATGTTCCGGCCTCACGACAAGCTCAACGGCGACCGCCCGGTCGACCGCATCGCGGCGACCAATCCGATCGCCGTCTTGGACGAGCCGCAGAACATGGAGGGCGAGAAGAGCAAAGCGGCCATCTCGGCGTTGGACCCCCTCTGTACGCTTCGGTACTCGGCGACGCACCGACGGATCAGAAACAAGGTGTACGAGCTCTCGCCCGTCGACGCGCACGAGAAGGGGTTGGTGAAAACCATCGAAGTGCTCTCCGTCGTCCAAGACGAGGACTTCGACAAGCGATACGTTCGACCGCTGTCGTTCGACGCCGGTCCGAAGGCACGGATAGAGCTGTACAAGGACCGGTCGACCGGGGCCCAACTTGGAAAGAAGACGGTCCGCGCCGGGGACAGCCTCTACGCGGCGAGCAACGGCTTACCGCCGTACGAGGGTGTCGAGGTGGCGTCGATCGACGCCCGCCACGAAGTCATCGAGCTCAGCGACGGGACGCGGCTCCACAGCGGGGAGTCCACGGACACCGACATCGAGACGATCCAGCACCGGCAGATCCGGGAGACGGTCCGCGAGCACTTCGAGAAGGCGCTCGACTACCGCCGAGACGGGATCAAAGTCTTGAGCCTCTTTTTCATCGATCGGATCGACAACTTCCGCGGCAGGAGCGGCGACGAGACCGGCCACCTCTGGGAAGCCTTCTGCGAGGCGTTCACCGAGCTGAAGGCCGAAGACCGGTACAGCGATCTGTTCCCCGATCAGTCGCCGGAGGACGTCGCCGGCGCGTACTTCGCCACGACGACGAGCGGCGACATCAAGGTGCGAGAGAGCTCGATCCGGGACGACGTGGAGTCGTACGAGCTCATCATGCGAGATAAGGAAACGCTGCTCTCCGCCGACGAGCCGACGCAGTTCATCTTCTCGCACAGCGCGCTCCAGGAGGGGTGGGACAACCCCAACGTCTTCCAGATCTGTACGCTCAACAATACGGTCAGTTCGGTGAAGAAACGCCAGGAGATCGGACGCGGCGTTCGACTCCCCGTCTATCAGGACGGGACGCGCCTGCCGCCGGGCGACCGGCGCAATCGCCTCACGGTGATCGCCAACGAGAGCTACGCCGACTACGCCGACGACCTCCAGGCGGAGTACAGTTCGGCGACGGACTACGGCGACGACATGCGCGCGCAGACGAATGATCACCGGGACCGGACCGTCGTCACGCCGCGGACAGAGGTCGTCGACGAGTCCCCCGCGTTCGCGAGGCTGTGGGAGCGGATCGCGCCAAAAACGACGTACACGACGACGATCGATTCGCCGGCGCTCGTCGAGAGCGCGGCGGCCGAACTCGCCGGCGTCACGGTCGACGAGCCGCGGCTCCGCGTCTCCCGCGGAGAGCTATCGATGGACGACGGCGCCGACATCGAGACGGTGGGCATCGCCTCGCAGGTGGAGTCCGTCGACCGCGACGGCCCGCTCCCGGATGTCGTCAGTCATATCGCCGCCGAGACGGGGCTGACGAAGCAAACAGTCGCAGAGATCATCCTCGAATCCGAGACGGTCGACCAGCTACTGAAGAACCCCCACGCGTATCGGGTCGCGGCCCGCGAGACGATCGACGCGGTCAAAACCGAGTACGTGGTCGAACACATCGACTACGAGCGGATCGGCGATGCGCACCCGACGGACATCCTCAGCGAGGTCGAGACCTACGCCGAAAACACCGTCAGCGTGGACAAGAGCGTCTACGATAAGGTTATCTGCGACAGCGAGGGTGAGCGGCGGTTCGCGCGCCGCCTCGACCGGGACGACTCCGTCGCGCTGTTCATCAAGCTCCCGCGCGAGTATCAGCTCCCCACGCCGATAGGGCCGTACAACCCGGACTGGGCCGTCCTCTTCGACAAGGAGACGGCGGTCCGCGCGGACGCGGAAGACCGCCGACTGTACCTCATCAGGGAGACGAAGTTCGGCACCGAAGACGACCTCCGGCCGTCCGAGGCGACGAAGATCGAGTGCGCCCGCGCTCACTACGACGCGCTGAACGTCGACTTCGACCTCGCGACCGACTTTCGGGACGACGATATCATCGAAGACGTCCTCAACATCGACGTCGACGCCGAGTGAGGCGCTCACCGAATGTTGATCGGTCTCGGAGTGGGCCGATATCGCTGCCCTCGCTCACGGCCGGTCTCCTCTCGTCGTCGGACCGTTCGCGTATCGGCCCGAACGCACAGTCAGAGCCGTGTGGGTCGTTGTCAATGGCCTCTGCCAGAGGGCTCTCAGCGAAGGGACGACAACATATTTCAGCAAACTTTTCCGCCTCTAGTCCCTCTAGCAGATCGGTGTAACCGGAACACCACGTCAGAGGCAGACCCGCGCATATCTCTCCTCGCTTGCTTCGGGACGGCTTCCAGTTTCACCGTCGTCGATCGCAACTCGATCGATACCGTCACCGGTCCGCGCTCGTCGACGCGGTCGGAGGTCCACGAACGTGGCGCCGTGCGCTACGGCTAGGCTACGATGGGGCTGACCACGTCGCGGTATCAGTTGACACAACGGTCGAATTCTACTGGTACAGAAGGCTCTAACTATCGAGAGTTAGGACGGAATTAGGTGGCTGGGGAGTTCCCGGCCCCTAACACGCCACGGCCGAAGACCGTGGACGTTGTAGGTGGGCCAACACGGATTTTCACCTGTGGACCTCGACGCCTTCAGGCGGTTTCACCGCCCTCGGCGTCTCCCGCACCGCCGCTAATCAGGGCTTCGCGCAACCTGCGATTGAGCAACCATGAGTGAGCAAGACCTGATTGAAATCGAAGTGGATAGTGCTTTAGAAATGTACCTCGACCAACGCCAACCAGAAGTTTCGGACTCTACGCTCCAAGCTCACCGCTACCGGCTTGGTCATTTCGTGGAGTGGTGCGAGAACGTCGCGGAGATCGACAATCTGAACAACTTGACGGGTCGCGACCTCCAACGGTACAAAATATGGCGACGTGAAGACGGTGACTTGAACAACGTCTCGCTGGTGACGCAGCTCTCCACGCTCCGTGTCTTCATCAGGTGGTGTGAGGACATCGATGCTGTAGAACCCGGTACTCACGACAAGATCTTGATGCCGTCGTTGAGCAAGAACGAGGACCGAAGAACGGTTACACTCGGGAAGGCCGCCGCAAAAAAGCTTATCGAGTACCTCCGGCAGTTCAAATTCGCATCTCGGACACACGCTCTCGTAGAGTTACTGTGGCATACGGGGATGCGAATAGGTGCTGCCCACGCTCTCGACATCGATGACTACAATCCCGAAGAGCAATATGTCGAGCTTCATCATCGTCCTAAATCGGGAACCCGGCTGAAAAACAAGGAAGCCGGTGAACGATACGTCGCTTTGAGTACCGAAGTGTGTGATGCGCTAGATTCCTATATCAAGTACGAACGCGAGAAGGCCGCCGACGATGACGGTAGACAGCCGTTGTTCACATCTCGTCATGGACGACCAGCAAAGTCCTCACTCCGAGATAGCATCTATCGGATCACTCGTCCTTGTCAATACACAGGTGAGTGTCCTCATGACCGTGAGATAGAGTCGTGTGAAGCGATGGAGAATAATAAGGCGAGTACCTGCCCATCGAGCGTCAGTCCACACGCGATCCGACGCGGGTCCATCACCTACCACTTGTCGGAAGACGTACCGGAGAAGGTCGTTAGCGACCGGATGAATGTGAGTCTGGACGTGCTTGAGAAACACTATGATCGTCGTACAGAGCGAAAGAAGTCAGAGCAGAGAAGAGATTATACTGACGAGTTATAACAGAGCGGATCCATCAGAATATCCCGTAGATGATAGATGTTAGTAATCGTTTGAATACAAGGCATAAATTGGACGCGAGCATTTATGTTAGATAAGCATTATTTTTGGGTAAATGGGAGAGGACACGCGATGTCCCACCTGTGACCGCGAGGATTTTGCCTCTAAGCGTGGGGTAAAGATCCATCATAAGACAGCACACGGTGTCTCTTTGAAACCTCGCGTCGAGTGCGAACAATGTGGCGACGATTTCCTAGTGAAACCCCGGAGAAAAAATACGGCCCGATTCTGTTCGGACGAATGCCAGCGTACTTTTCTCGATGAGAACCATCGTAAAATAGTGTCCTGTGACTGGTGTAATGAGGAATACGAAGTGAGAGCAGCAAAGGCTGACTCCACGCGATTCTGTTCACGGGAGTGTTTGAGTAAGTCTCGAAAAGAGACCTTTACCGGAGAGGAAAATCCGCGTTGGAAAGGTGGATTCCGAACTGTTTCCTGTGAGGTGTGTGGCGAAGAGTACGAAGTGCGCGCAGCGAAAGAGGCACAGACGCGCTTTTGTTCGTACGAATGTAAAAGTATCAAATATCAGAAAGAACGCCGAGGGGAAGGAAATCCGAGGTGGAAAGGTGGATTTTTTGATATAGCGTCACGGGTTCGATCATTACTGGGAGATACGGATTGGGATCGTCTAGCACCTCAGGTCCGGGAGTCAGAATGTGAGTGCTGCGGTGCTGTTTCGTCCGAGGATGACCGAGCACACCACGTTCATCATATTGTTCCAATATTAGCAGGGGGTACTAATGAAGAATGGAACTTAATGACGCTATGTCCCGAGTGTCACCGACGTGTGGAAGAGTTCACGAAAACATTCGTTGATCGGGTGTTAGTTGATTTCACTTCTGATGAGTTAAATTGAGATTCTCAACGTATATAGGCGGGGTTTTAATTAAGGATTTAGAATGTTATCATTCGTTATCTAAAAGATCCGACTTTTGGAACCCGGAAGGTGCGCGGCCAGCCGATAGTCCACGACGTAGGGAGGGTGCGTGGATGCTACGGTCGAACCCCGACTGCGACAGAGGGTTCTAACTATCGAGAGTTAGAACGGAATTAGGTGGCTGGGGAGGAGACAGCCCCTAACACGCCACGACAAAGCATCGTGCGCGTTGTAGGTGGGCCAACACGGATTTGAACCGTGGACCTCCCGGTTATCAGCCGAGCGCTCAACCTGACTGAGCTATTGGCCCAGGTGAGCGCATTCAGTCGTTGCGCGGGTAGGATTTTAAGGGTTTCCTTTCGAAGGCCGCCCCGCCGTGTGGCGGTTTCACGGGGGATCGCGACCCCGGCGCCGTCAGTCGCTTCCCTTCCGCTCCTCCTCTTCGACGGTGAAGTCCACGTCGACAACGTCGTCGTCCGTCGACGCGCCACCGGAGCCCGCGTTCCCTGCGACGCTCTCGTCGGCGTCCGTGCCGCTGCCGCCGTCGAACCCGTCGGGGTCGCCCCCGGGACCACCGGGGAAGCCGCCGCCCATCGAGAACCTGCCCTCACCGTCGCCCGGGAAGCCGCCGACGTAGACGTTCCCCGAGAAGAAGCCGTCCGTCTCGCGTTCGAGGTACGGGACGACGACGTACTTCTTCAGGGCCATTCGGATCGGAACCCGCGAGAGCGGGAGGGCAAGCAGGAACCCGACGGCGTCGGTGACGAGCCCCGGCGTGAGCAGGAACGCGCCCGCGGCGATGAGCAGCCCGCCGTCGAGCAGTTCGTCGGTCGGCGGCGAGCCCCGGGCCAGTTTGCGTTGGATGCGCGCGAGCGTCGCGCGTCCCTCGGCGCGCAGCAGGAGCATGCCGAGGACGGCCGTCAACACGACGAGCGCGACCGTGACGGCCCACCCGAGCCGCGTCGCGACCACGATCAGGAACAGCGCGTCCACGAGGGGGACGACGAGCAGCAGCGCGAGCAGCGTTCGCGGGCGCATACCCCCGCCTTCCCGCCGGGCACGCATAGCCCTTTTCGTCGCGGTCGCCCGCATCGCCGGTCGCGTCCACCGCGACCGCCACCGCTTTGCCCGCCCGGTCCGAGCCCGCGGTATGGACATCGTCGGCGCGCTCGGACGCGACCCGCCGGACCGCGAGTCGCTGCCGCGGTGGGTCGCGCCGCTCCCGAAACGGCTGGAGGATGTCGCCTTCCGGTTCGCGTGGGTCATCGTCGTCATCAACCTCGTCGGCACCGCGTTCGGCTTCTGGTACTACCGGTTCCAGTTCCGCGCCCTCCCGACGGAGATGTGGCTCTTCATCCCTGACAGCCCCGGCGCGACGCTGCTCATCGCGCTCGCGCTCGGCGCGTGGGCGCTCGGGCGGTCGAGCGACACCCTCGCTGCGCTCGCCTTCTTCGGCAACGTCAAGCTCGGGCTGTGGACCCCGTACGTCCTCGTCGTCTTCTGGCCGGAGTTCCTCGCGGTCAACGGCCCCGGGCTGTACGCGTTCCTGCTCGTGAGCCACCTCGCGATGGTCGTCCAGGCGTTCGTCCTCTACCGCATCACCGACTTCCCGCTCCGCGCGGTGGCGATCGCGACCGCGTGGTACACCGTCGACCTGCTGATGGACTACTTTATCCCCGTGATCGGCGACGTGACACACACCGCGCTGCCGTACGCCGACGGCGAGCCGTGGTTCACGACGACCGTGCTTCAGGTCGCGGCCGCCGGCGCGGTCGTACTTACCGTGATCCCGCTGTTTTGGACGCTCGGAACCCGTATCGCGACGCTCCGACGCCGCGCGGGCGACCTCGGGACGTAGCCAGTCCGACGCCACCTCCCGCTCACCGATTTAAGTGATCGGCCCGCTTCGACTGTGCTATGAGCCACTACGAGCGGATCGCCGACATGTCGGTGACGATCGAGTCCGTCGCCCGCCGGCGGTACGTCGCCGACACGACGAGCGGCTTCGAGCGGACGACGACGGAGTACCGGCTCTCCGGCGACGGCGTCGTGGGGCGCGGCGAGGACGTGACCTACGAGACCGCCGACCACGACGCGCTCGCCGGGACCGACCCGATCGGCATCGAGGGCGAGTGGACGATCGACGCGCTCTCCGACCGACTCGACGAGATCGACCTCTTCCACGGAACGCCGCCCGAGAACGAGACCGCACGCAACTACCGGCGCTGGGCGGTCGAGAGCGCGGCGCTCGACCTGGCGCTCCGGCAACGCGAGGAGACGCTGGGCGACCGGCTCGGCGTCGACCCCGATTCAGTTCGGTTTGTCGTCTCCACTCGCCTCGGTGATCCCCCGTCGACCGACCGGGTCGAGGAACTGCTCGCGCGCAACGCCGACTTGGAGTTCAAGCTCGACCCCACCGCGGAGTGGCCGCAGTCGGCGTTCGAAACTCTCCGGAAAACCGACGCCGTGCGCGTCCTCGACCTCAAGGGGTGGTACGAGGGGACCGAGGTCGACGTCGAGCCCGACCCGGAGCTGTACCGCGACGTGTTCGCGGCGTTCCCGGCGGCGGTCGTGGAGGACCCCGCGTTCACGCCCGCGACCAGCGCGCTCGTCGAGCCGCAGGCTGACCGCCTCTCGTTCGACTACCCGGTCGACGGCGTCGAGAGTCTCGAATCGCTCCCCGTCGAGCCGGGGTGGTGTAATATCAAACCCTCGCGGTTCGGCACCCTCGAATCGCTGTTCGAGACGATCGCATACTGCGAGCGCGAGGGGATCCGGATGTACGGGGGCGGCCAGTTCGAACTCGCCAGCGGCCGCACCGCGATCCAGACGCTCGCCGCGCTCTGTTACTCGGACGGGCCGAACGACGTGGCGCCGCGCGCGTACAACGACCCCGACGCCGAGCCGCCGTACCCGAAGAGCCCGCTCCGCCCGAGCGATGACGCGGTCGGCTTCGAGTTCTGAAGCGAGGGATTCGAGCCGGGCACTGACGCGGTAGTTTATAAACAAATTCGCGGCGGCGCGTGCCTGCGAGGCCGCTCCGCGGCCGAGCAGCACGCGCGAGGGAGTCGGTCGACCGGAGCGAAGCGGAGGGAGGCCGACGAGGCTGGGGAGGCGTGAGGTGCGGTTGCGGGGTGGGACTCAAATGGATAGTTGCGAGGGCGAAGGCGCGCGACGCGAGCACCGCAGGAGCGAGTGGAGCGAGCGACGAGGAGCGTGGTTCGAGAGAGCGAAGCTCCCTCGTTATCACGAAACGCCTCCGGCGTCTCGAACGACAGCGAGCGCACCGAGCCCTCGCGACTGGGGCTTTGGAGCTGTTCACCGTCGATCGTTCGTCAGTCAGGTACAGCCGAGCGACTGGGGTCTGGAGGTGTTTTCCGCCGATCCACAGCTGGCCGATTGTACCAATTCGGCTGAAATCTCTGCGCAACCGACCCCACCGTCTCACACCGATACTTAAGAGACGAATTTCAGTAGGTCGTCGCGGTTGTGGTCGTGGAAGCGCGTTCGGAGACACTCCTCCAGCGCCTCGATGTCGCCGCGCTTCGCGCAGATCGGAGCCACGCGGTCGGACCACTGCTGCCACGGCGGGTAGAGGCCGAGCCGGTCGCAGATCGCGTCGAGCCGCTCGTCGAGGTCGTCGATCTTGTCGGTCTTGTTGACGGCGATGATCGGCTCGACTCCCACGTCTTCGAGGAACCCGAACATCTCCACGTCGTGCGGAATATTCCCCCGCTCGGCGTGACGGTCGATGATGTCGACCGCGGCCTTCCCGTCCATCACGACGACGCCGGCGAGAATGGAGTCCGCGTTGTCCTCTAGGTAGCGGACGATGTCGGTCTTGATCTGCTCGCGGTGCTCCTCCTCGACGCCGGACATGAAGCCGAAGCCGGGTAGGTCCGTGAACATGAAGCTCTCGCTGGCCCAGTCGAAGTGGTTCGGCTGGCGGGTGACGCCCGGTTTGCCGCCGGTCGAGAAGTCGTGGCCCGTCAGTTCGCGCATCAGCGTGGACTTGCCGACGTTCGAGCGCCCCACGAGGACGACCTCGGCGTCGCGGTCCGGCCGGTCTTCGGACATACGCGTACGTGGTCGGTAGAGCGGTTTAAAAGGCGCGTCGCGGCGGCGCGGTCTCAGGCGGTCGCGGCGTCGCCGACGCTCTCCCTCCCGGCGTCGATCCCGTCGGTCCGGTCCGCGAACGCCGCGCCGAACATCCGGAACACGGCGACCTGTCCGTAGAACTGGACGAACGGGACGAGCACCGACCCGACGACGGTCACGAGGAGCACGACGGAGACGACGAACACCCCGATCGCGACGAGAATCGGTGCCAGTACTGCGAGGAGGTAGTCGGCGCTGAAAAGCGTGGGTTTGAGCAGGTCGATGTCGAACGCCGCGCCCGCCCTGCCGCGGACCGCGTACGCCGTGAGGGCCGCCGGGACCGCGTAGTAGACGAACAGCAGCACCGGGAGAAACGCCAGCGCGAGCAGCGCGCCGGTCACCCCGATGAGCGCACCCAGATCGCCGCCGACGCCCGACCCGATCCCGGCGACGACGGTGACGAGGACCACGTAGAGGACGACCGGGACGACCGAGTACGCGAGCGCGATCAGCGCCCCGACGACGCCCTTCGCCAGCAGGTCGCCCCAGTCGTCGAACTCCGGCGGCTCGTCGTCCCCCGCGACGGTGCGCTCCAGCACCCGCACGAGATATCCGAACACGAGGAACGTCGGGATCACCAACACCGAGAGCAGCCCCAATACGCCGCCGACGACCATCCGCCCGACCCAGTCGCCGCGCACAGGATAGGAGAGTCCGTCTTCGATCATACGCCGTGATGACGGCGATCGGGTATATAACTCCCCGCCGTTCGCCGCGTCGCCGACTACTTGTCCGCGAGGGCCGACCGACTCCCATGGACAAAGAGGCCGTCCGCGAGGCGGTGTGGGACGCGTTCGACGAGGGCGATCAGGCGCGGTTCCCGTTCCCGCCGCACGACCGGATCCCGAACTTCGCCGGCGCGGACGCCGCGGCGACGCGGCTCGCGGAGACCGAGGCGTGGGAGTCGGCCGCGACGCTGAAGGCCAACCCCGACGCGCCGCAGCTGCCGGTCCGTCGGGCCGCGCTCCGCGCCGGGAAGACCGTCTACGTCGCGCAGCCGCGGCTCCGCGACCCGAACCCGTTCCTCCGCCTCGATCCGGCCGAGATCCCGCCCGACGAGATCGACGACGCGACGACCGTCTCCGGCATCTCCGAGTACGGGACGCCGACAGCGCCCGATGGCGTCGCGCGCGTCGACCTGATCGTCGTCGGCTCCGTTGGCGTCACGACGGGCGGCGCCCGGGTCGGCAAGGGCGAGGGGTACAGCGACCTGGAGTGGGCGGTGCTCCGCGAACTCGACGTCGTGGATGACGACACGACGGTCGCGACGACGGTTCACGAGCTCTCCGTCCTCGACGGACCCGAGTCGGCGGTCGGAGCCGATGTCGACCTCCAGGAGCCCGACGCTCACGACGTGCCGCTCGACCTCGTCGTCACACCGGAGCGAGCGCTCCGGACGGAGACGCCGTACGCGCGACCCGACGGCGTCGACTGGGACGCGCTCGACGCGGAGAAGCTGTCCGAGATACCGGTTCTCGCGGAACGGGCGCCGGAAGAAGGATAACGACGGCTGCGACCCTCGCCGCGGGAATCAGTCGGCGTGCTGCGGCGTCGGTGCTGATCGCGCCGACCGGTGGTCGGCGACGTGGCCGCACTTCGGACAGACGAGCGTCCGCTCGTCGCCGTCGCTGACGACGAGCCACCCGTCCGACAGGGGGCTTTCGAAGCGACACTCCGGACAGAAGAGGACCGACTTCCCGCGGGAGGGCGGGGAACCGCTGGCGTCTGCGTTCATGTTCTACTGTACGGGTCCGAGGTATAAGGGCCTTGTTCGACCTGATCGTTCAGTATGATCGACTTTGCCACGCCGATTTGTGACTCGTTTCCGAATGTTCTGGGCCGTACGTTTACTAAATGAGGGAAATATTGATCGGCATCGTTCACAATCGTTCCGCGGAGACCGGCGGGGGATCGGCGGGTCGCGTCCGGGAGTTTGGCGGGGGCTGTGCTCGCGCGAGGGCGCTCCCCTGCCCGCTCTGGGTCGACGCGCCGACCGCGCTTACCGCGCCAGCGGCATGTTGTAGCTCGTCTCCTCGTCCATCACGTACTCCCAGGTGGCCTCGCACTCGCAGGACACCTGCTCGAACACGCTCGGGTCCTGCCGCCTGTCGAAGTCCTTGATCGCGGTCTGGACGCGGTCGTCGCACTCGCCGCAGTTGTGCGCGCCGCGGTCGGAGCCGTGCCCCACGGGATCGGAGACGACGATGGCGTCGACGTCGGCGGTCTCCTCCAGTACGTGCGCGACCGACCAGAGCCACGGCGGCCGGTAGCCCCCCTCGAAGAACAGCTCGTCGACCATCGTGTACCGCTGGACGTTCGTCGGGTTCATCGAGACCGTGTGACAGCCGTCGACGGCCGCGCAGCGCCGGATCGAATCGATCATGTCGGCGGCGGCCTCGGGCTCCGCGAGGAAGGGCGGCTTCATCAGGAGGTACGCTTTGATCCCCACGTCGGCGGCGAACTCGCCGTCGGCCGCGGCCGCCTCGGCGCAGGCGTCCTCGAAGTCGGCGAAGTCGAAGTACTTGTTCACGCAGTCGTGACGGACGCGGTCGGTCGCCGTCTCCAGCCCGACCGCCACGTCGGTGGCGATCTCGTGGTCCGCGAAGTCGGCGATCTTCTCGCGGTCGACGAAGTCCGGCAGCGATTCGACGACGATCCGGTCGCGGTCCGCGAACGTCTCGGCGATCGCCCGCCGCGTCTCCGCGGGGACCTCGCGCTCGTCGAGGAAGGAGCCCGAGGTGTAGATCTTGATCAGCTCGGCCGGCTCGTCGGCCTCCTCGGCCTCGTGATCGAGGCACGCGTCGATCTGGGTCATGAGGTCCTCGTGCGCGACGCTGCCGCCCTCGACCGACTCCGCGACGTACCCGCACATCGTACAGCCCCCGGCGCGCGCCCACCGACAGCCGCCGGTGTTCAGGATGATCGTGAGGGAGTTCACGACGCCGTCGGGCGTGTTGTCCTCGTCGATCCAGACGCGGGTGGGCTCCGTCGGGTCGTACGTCTCCGAGCGCTCGGCGCGGATGTCGCGCATCACGGCGTTGTGCGCGTCCATCCCGCGCCCCTGCTCGTACGCGTCGGGGCTCGGCTGGCTCATTGTCGGTGGAAGCGGGCGAGCGCGTAAAGCGGTGTCGTCATCGCGGGAACGGCCGGCGCGTCGCTGCGGGTGTGATCGCGTCTGGCCCGCGGGGACACTCTTCCGCGCGCCCACCGCGGTCGAGTCCCTCGCCGACCCGTCTCAGAAGGGTTGTTTGTGAAAGATTCTCAAACATCGCGAATTGATAAATATATACTATTTCATAGAAAGATTTTATACACATCACTAAGTGAAATAATTCGATGTCACGGGACCGTGACTACGGACGGCGTGACGTGTTGCGAGCGGGTGGAATCGTACTCGGCGGGTCGCTCGTCTCGGGATCGGCGACGGCCGCCGACGGCGACGGCGCGACGACGCTCACAGTCCTGTCGTACAACGACATTCAGACGGCTGCGGCGGAGGACAAGAAGTTCCCGCGGCTGGTGACGCTCATCGAACAGCGCCGGGCGGCGGCCGACGGGCCCGTCGTCGTGGTCGGCGGCGGCGACGAGGTGGGGCCGCACGCGCTGAGCCCCGTCTCGCAGTGGCGCGCGCCGGTGGACGTGCTCAACGAGGTCGAGCCGGACGCCGACGTGATCGGGAACCACGAGTTCGACTACGGGCTCGACCCTATCTCGGACGTGACGGCCGACTCCGAGTTCCCGTGGCTCGCGACGAACCTCGTCGACAGCGAGACCGGCGAAGCGTTCGACGGAACGGAGTCCGTCCGAATCGTCGAGCGAGGCGGTGTCAAGGTCGGTCTGATCGGACTCGTCGACGAGGGCGCGACGTTCGGAAAGACGAACATCAAATTCAACGAAGAAGGATTGACCCTCGAAGAGTACACCGAAACCGGCCCCGCCGAAGCGAAGCGGCTCAAGGAGGACGAGGGCGTCGACGCCGTCGTCGCCCTCGCGCACACGGGCATCGGCGACGCGGAGGCGCTCGCCGAGGCCGACGCGGACGACGACATCGACGCGATCGTCGTCGGCGACGACGAGCAGTTCTATCCGCCCGAGGAGGTCGACGGATCGATCGTCTCCGAGGCTCGGGCCCGCGCCCGTTACCTCAGCGAGATCGAACTGACGATCGACGGCGGCGAGGTCACCGCGTTCGACGGGGAGCTGATCGAGGTCACCGACGACATCGAGAAGGACCCGACCGCGTCCGACATCATCAACGAGTACCGCGGAGAGGTGAGCCTGGACTCGGTGATCGTGGAGACGGAGACGCCGCTCGACGCCACGTTCGGCTCGAACTACCACCGCGAGACGAACTACGGAAACGTGGTCACCGACGCGATGCGCGAGCGCGTCGACGCCGATGTCGCGATCACGAACGCCGGCGGCATCCGCTCCGACTCGGTGTACGGGCCCGGCGAGATCACCGGCGGAGACATCTTCAACACGCTTCCGTTCCCGAACACCGTCGTCTCGCTTGAGCTCACTGGCGAGGAGCTCGTCGAGACTTTGGAGAGCCAGGTCGTCACGCTGGAGAGCGACACCGGGCAGAACTTCGGCGAGGAGATCTCTCAGCAGACCAGCGGCCTGCGCTTCGAGTGGGTCCCCCACGACGACGCCGACGAACCGATCCGCGACGTGTACGTCGACGGCGAGCCGCTCGACCCCGAGGAGACGTACGAAGTGGCCGTCAACAGCTTCATCGCAAACGGCGGGAGCGGCTACCCGCTCGACGACAAGCCCGTCGAGGACACCGGCGAACTCCAGGCGACGACGGTCGTGAACTACTTAGAGGAGAAAGATACCATCGCTCCGACCGTCGAGGGGCGGATGCAGCGCGTCGACCGCGACCTGCCCGACGCCGCCGTCACCGTCGACGGGAACGGCAAGGTGGTCTCTCAGTTCGACGCGCCCGACGACGTCCAGTCGGTCGCCGAGGACACCGTCGCCGTGTGGACGCCGGAAGGTGACCACGTCGACGCGGAGAAGGTCGTCTTCGACGAGGAGGACGAGACTCTCGTCGTCCGGGTCGACGACAGCAACTTGGCGGACACGATAGAGGACGCGGACGACGGCGACGAGGTCGCGCTCGACATCTACGCCGAGTACGAGTCTAGCGAGTACGACCACATCTACTTCGAACGCTCTCGGCTGAACGCGGACGTGTCGGCGACCGTGCGCCGCCGCGGTCGGGGCCTCGGCAGCGCCGGTCCGCCGGGACGCTGAACGCAGGCGGGTTTAGCGCTCGTCGTCGCGGTCGCCCGCCGTCTCCGGTCCGCGCCCCCAGGCGACCGCGATCGCCGCTCCGATGACCGCGCCGACCGCGTTGACCGCGGCGTCCCCCCACGCGAAGGAGCGCCACGGGATCGGCGCCTGGACGAGTTCGATGCCGAACCCGAACGCGACCGCGGCGGCGGCCGCGAGGAAGGGGCCGACCCGCCGTCCCCCCGTCGTCGGAACGAGGAGGCCGGCGAGGACCGCGTACCCGACTACGTGAAACGGATCGGTGAGTCCGATTTCGGCGGGGAGAGCGTCGAGGACGCCGCCGAGCGCGCTCTCGCCCCCGCCGGACGATCCGGGCACCGGGACCACCGACGCGACGAACACGGCGAGCGCGAACCCGAACGCCCTCGCTCGCTCACGCCTGATCGACCCTAAGCGGCGCCTGATCTCCCCCGGACGCCGAGCGGTCGCCTCTCCCCGTCCGCCTCGGTCGGTCACAGTCGTGCTTCGAGTCGCCGGCAATTATGGACTGCGTCTTCGCGATATTCGGCGCCCGACCCGTAAGACCGACCGAAACCGGTCGTTTACACTACGCCGCTACCGGACGATGTGAATCTCTCACACCGCGCCGCAGTCTCCGGATATTCGCGCGGTGAACGCTCGGGCTACTGATAAACGTCGCACCTCCGAGGCGTTCACTTTTGTAACGCTTTATGGTTTCGTACGGAGGTCAACAACTAACACGCTGTGGTCCTTCTATAATGATAGAGCATTACATGACTGAAATGGGCGGCTACCGCGACCGTGTGGCACAGGTCGACCTCAGCGGCGGGGAGGTCAACTACCACGGGATCGACGACGAGGACGCGGAGAAGTACATCGGCGCGCGCGGACTCGGCGTCAAATACGTCTTCGACAAGGGGCCCGACGTGGACCCGCTGGGACCGGAGAACCGACTGGCGTTCATGACCGGACCGCTCACGGGTACCCAGACCGTGATGAGCGGCCGGATCGCCTTGGTGACGAAGTCCCCGCTGACGGGGACCGTCACCGACTCGCACCACGGCGGCTGGTCCGGCGCCCGGCTCAAGTGGGCCGGACTCGACGGCGTCCTCCTCGACGGAGAGAGCGACGAGCCGGTCTACCTGTTCGTTGAGGACGGCGACGTGGAGGTGCGCGACGCCTCCCACCTCTGGGGACAGGGCGTCCACGACACGATCGACCAGATCGGCGAGGAGGTCGACGGGAAGGTCGGCCGCGACGTCTCCGTGATGGCGATCGGGCAGGGCGGCGAGAACCAGGTCCGCTACGGCTGCGTCATCAACGAGGACGACCGCGCCTCGGGCCGCGGCGGCACCGGCGCCGTGATGGGCGCGAAGAACGTGAAGGCGGTCGTCGTGAAGTCGGGCACCAACATGCCGAAGCCCGCCGACCCCGAGACGTTCCAAGAGGGGTACCAGCAGGCGATGGAGGTCATCCGCGAGTCCGACGTGACCGCGCCCAACGAGGGCGGCCTCTCGATGTACGGGACGAACGTCCTGATGAACGCGACCGAGGAGATGGACGGCCTCCCGACGAAGAACGCGAAGTACACCTCGACCGAGGCGTACCACGACGCGGAGGGCGCGGACATCGAGGCGGAGCAGGTCTCCGGCGAGAACGTCCGCGAGAACATCCTCGTCGACGAACCGACGTGCCACTCCTGTCCCGTGGCGTGTAAGAAGGAAGTCGACGTCAACGTCACCCACAAGGGCCAGGAGATGAATGTCCGCACGGAGTCGTACGAGTACGAGTCCGCGTGGGCGCTCGGCCCGAACTCGGGCCACTCCGACCGCGACGAGATCGCCCGCATGTTGGAGCAGTGTAACGACCTCGGTCTCGACACCATCGAGGCCGGCAACATGATGGCGATGGCGATGGAGATGAGCGAGGAGGGCAAACTCGACGGCGTCGGCCACCTCGACTGGGGCGACTCGGAGACGATGATCGACCTCATCGAGGAGATCGGTCACCGCTCGTCCGACCTCGGCGACCTCCTCGCGGAGGGTCCCGAGCGCGTCGCCGACGCGAAGGACGCGCACGGCAACAAGCTCTCCGTGAAGGGCCAGACGATGGCCGCCTACGACCCGCGCTGTATGAAGGGGATGGCGATCGCGTACGCCACCTCGAACCGCGGCGCGTGCCACCTGCGCGGCTACACGCCGGCCGCCGAGATCCTCGGGATCCCGGAGAAGGTCGATCCGTACGAGTGGGAGGGGAAAGGCGAGCTCACCGCCACCTTCCAGGACCTCCACGCGGTGTCGGACTCGTTCGATATCTGTAAGTTCAGCGCGTTCGCTGAGGGGATCGAGGAGTACGTGCTCCAGTACAACGGTGTGACCGGCCAAGACCTCTCGGAGGACGAGCTGTTTGAGGCCGGCGAGCGCATCTACAACCTCGAGCGCTACTACAACAACCTCGCCGGCTTCGAAGGCGCGGACGACACGCTGCCGAACCGGTTCATCGAGGGCCACCCGGACGCCATCCCCGGCACGGGCGCCAGCGAGGGCGAACTCGTCGAACTCGACCAGCTGAAGGCCGAGTACTACGAGAGCCGCGGCTGGGTCGACGGCGTCGTCCCGGACGAGAAGCTCGCCGACCTCGGCATCGACGTCGGCCCCGGCACCGGCGTCTCCGCCGGCGACTCCGCGGCCCCCGCCGACGACTGAGCGGGAACGCGTCCCGAGCGAGGGCGAGAGCGCTCGCGCGTCGACGCCTCTCGCCGCTTCGTGTTTATTTTTAAGTGAGCTCCGCCGGAAGCTCCGCGTATGGCCCACGACCCGCTCTCGCCCTCCGAGGCCCTCCGCACGCGCGTCGGCATCACGCTCGCCGCCGTGAGCCTGTTCGTGTTCGTCTACTCGCTGCTGATCCTCGGACAGATACTGCTCGGCGTCTGGACCGTCCTCGTCCTCACCGTGGGACCGTACCTCTCGTACCGGCTGTTCGCCGCGCTCGACTCGCTCGCCGACGCCGCCCAGCGGATCGCCGCCGCCCGCGAGCGCGAGGTCGACCGCGACGCCCGGTCCGGCCGCCCCGTCGACCGTGAGAGCCCGGACGGGAGCGAGCGCCGGTCGGAGCGCGCGACCGAGCGCGATCGCTGACGGCGGCCTCGCTCGTCTCTATTACTGCCCGCTCACGCGAACACGACGAACCGGAAGACCCACAGCGTTCCCATCCCGGTCGCGATGGTCGCGAACACGTTTTCGGTCCGCCACGCGACCGCGCCGGCGACGGCGCCCGCGATCAGCCGCTCGTCGAGGAAGGTCGCGGTGACGGACGGCCCGAGCGTCACCAAATCGGGGAGGACGAGCGCCGCGAGGACGGCCGGCGGGACGTACCGGAGCGGCCGCTGGAGGCGCGTCGGGACGCCGTCGATCCGCCCGAACAGGTGGATGAAGGAGAGCCGGATCCCGTAGGTGATGACGCCGATGACCGCGATTGCGACCCAAGCGCGCGGGGAGGCGGCGAGGGTGCCGAGACCACTGCTCACGACACCCTCACCTCCGTCACGAGGCCGGCCGCGACCCCGCACAGCGCGCCGACGAGCAGGCCGAGGTTGAGCGGGAGCCCGGCCGCGACGACCGCGACCGCGCCGCCCGCGACGCCCGCGACGGTGGTCGGTCGGTCCTTCATCGCGGGGACGAGGAGCGCGAGGAAGACGAGCGGCACCGCGAAGGTGAGCCCCCACGCGTCGGGGACGCCCGCGCCGAGGACGACGCCGACGACCGTCCCGATCTGCCAGACGATCCACAGCGACGCGGCCGCGCCGAGGTAGTAGCGCCACCGGCTCCGGTCCGGGTTCTCATCGAACTCAGCGACCGAGAGGGCGTACGCCTGGTCGGTGAGGAGGTAGGCGAGCCCCGCGCGGAGCCGGCGACCGTAGTCGGCGAAGTGCGGCGCGATGGAGGCGGAGTACATCAGCATCCGGAGGTTGATCACGGCCGCCGTCCCGACGACGACGGCGAGGGGCGCGTTTTCGCCGAGCAGTTCGAGCGCCGCGAGCTGGGAGGCGCCGGCGAACACGATCACGGACATCCCGACCGCCTCGGCGAGACCGAGCCCGGCGTCGACCGCCGCGATCCCTGCGACGAGGGCGAACGGCGCGACGCCGAGCATGAGCGGCGAGACGTCGCGCACGCCGGCTAATAGGTCCTCGTCGAAGACGCCCCCGCCCACGGCTACTCCTCCCGCGGGTACGGCGGCTCGTCGTACTTCGCCGCGAGGTGGTCGGCGTGGTCCAGCTTCGCGTTCGCCTTCCGGAAGGCGCCGAGCAGCGAGTGGATCTCGCGCTCGGTCGGGTGCGCGCGCCCGAGCAGCCGGCGCATCAGCAGCGCGTTCTTCTCGCGGACGTGGTCGCGCTGCCCCGTCGCCGCGAGGAACTCGTCGAAGAACTCGTGGAAGCGCTCGAGGTCGGCCTCCGGAGCACGGGTCACCTCCGTATCGGGCAGCTGCGTCTCCTCGACCGTGAGATCGCGAAGCTCGTACAAGAGGACCGTCGCGGCCTGCCCGAGGTTCAAGACGGGGTAGTCGTCGTCGGCCGGGATCGAGCACACCTCGTCGAGCCGCGAGAGCTCCTCGTTGTTGAGCCCCCGTCCCTCGCGGCCGAAGACGATCGCGGTGGGCGCGTCGACCGTCTTCAGCGACTCGCGCAGCTCGACCGGGGTCTTGAACGGGAACCGCTCGTGGCTACGGTCGTCCTCGCCGGTGATCGCGGTCGTGCCGACCGTGTGGTAGTTCGCGACGACCTCGTCGAATGTGACCTCGGAGGCGTTCGGAAGCACGTCCTCGCGGGCGTGTCCGGCGAAGCCGTACGCCTCGCCGTCCTCCGCGATCTCCGGCGGGTTCACAAGCTTGAGGTCCGCGAGCCCGAAGTTCTTCATCGCCCTCGCGATGGTGCCGACGTTGCCCGGCGTCTCGGGCTCGACGACGACGACCACGGGCTTCCGTCGACCGCTCGCGGGCGTTTCGACCGCGTCGACGTCCGACTCCTCGTCGCTCATCGGTCCGACGGGTAGTCGGTCGAGAGGTCGAGGTCGGACTCGGCGAGCTCCTCTTCCGTCAGCTCCTCGTCCGAGCGCTCCTTGCCGGCGAGTTCGACGATGTCGATCCGCTCGCCCTGGAAGTCCTCTTCGAGCCGCTCCTGGACCTCCTGCTGATCGGGCAGGTCCGGGAGACCGTCAGGGTCCTCGTCGACGTGCTCGACCGAGCCGTACCCCTCCGGCGCCTCATTGCCGGCGGCGACCCACTCGTGGAACCGGTCGGCGAACTCGACGGACCCCTTGTACTCGCTGCCGCCCGCCTCGCGGAACCAGTAGAGCAGGTCGGGTTCGTGCTCGGCGCAGAGCAGCACCTCGCCCTCCGGTTCGCCGTACACGATCTCCGCCTGCCTACAGCGGTTGATCTCCTCGTCGCCGTGCTCGAGGTAACAGACGTCGCAGGGCTCTTCGACGAGGGTGACGAGCCGCACGAGTCGCTCTCGCGGATCTTCGGGGATCTCGTCGAGGGGCTTCAGCTCCTCGTCGTCGGTGAATATCTCGTCCTCCTCGAAGCGCCACCCGCGGAGGCCGATGCTCACTTTCGCCATGTCTCACGCTACGCTCCGGCGGCGATAAAAGCGCGTCCTTCCCGGCACGAGGGGTCGCTACGCCGCGGCGAGGTCGAAGCGGCGGCCGCGAGCGAGAGCCAGACTGCGACGGTGAGTGGACGGAGAGTTCATACGGGTCGTGGGCGCACCGAGTGACATGTCCCTCCCCGGACCCGTGACGGCGCGACGCCGACGCCGCCGTTTATCACTCCGGCCCCCCTCGGCGCAGACATGAGACGGCGGCGACTCCTCGGGCTGGCCGCGGCCGCGACGACGGGCGCCGCGGCGGGCTGTCTCGGGGGCGACGACGCGACGAGCGACGGCGGCGATTCGACCGACGGCGACGCGGGTGGCGGGCCGGACGGCGCGAACGGCGGAGCCGACGACGCAGACTGGCCGACCGGAACGTACGCCGACTACGAGACGACGACCGTGACCGTCGAAGGTCCGGACGGGGGAGCTCGGGGGTCGGTGACGGCGGCAATCGCGGACACCCGTGACAAACGAATCCTCGGCCTCAGCGGCGCCGAGTCGCTGCCCAACGGGGGCGGGATGTTATTCGTACACGACTCGCCCGGCCCCCTGACGTACGTGATGCGCGAAATGGACTTCGGCATCGACATCGTCTACGTCGACGGCGACCGAGAGATCACCTCGATCCACAACGCGCCCGAACCGGGACCGAACGAGGACGGTGAAGATCAACGGTATTCCGGCTCCGGGCAGTACGTGCTGGAGGTCCCCTACGAGTGGACCGACCGCCACGAGGTCGCGGTCGGCGACTCGGTGCGGTTTAATATATAACTGGGGTTCGGAGGCGTGTGCGATCAGTTATAACCAGCCGATCGTGGCCCTGCGACGAACACCTCCAAACCCCCAGTCGCGAGGGGGCACACGCTCGCTGTGTTCCTCGGTCGCTCACTCCGTTCGCTCCCTGCGGTGCTTGCGTCGCCTGCGCCCCCTCGCGACTGCCCCTTCGAGTCCCACCCGACCGCGACCGCACCTCACGCCTCCCCAGCCTCGTCGCTCACGCCCTTCGGGCGTTCGCGACTCCTTCGCGCGTGCCCCTCGCGGCCTCCGCTTCGCTCCGGCCGCTCGGTCGCACGCACCACCGCCCGCCGACCATTTATAAGCGATTGCGAGGGCAGTTCTCCGGCGAGCGCCTCGGGTACTCGCCCCGTTTATGTCGCTCGCGCCCGTGGTGATCGTATGCGAAACGTGGACGCCGCGGGGCTCGGGATCGGCGACGACCATCCGCCCCGGATCATGGGCGTGCTCAACGTCTCAGAGGAGTCGCCGTACGACCCCAGCGTGTACGACGACCCCGGCGAGGCCGCCGCGTACGTCGACGAGGAACTGATCGGCGAGGGCGCCGACATCGTGGACGTGGGGCTTGAGTCGGCGAACAAGGACCTCGACGTGCTCTCGGCCGAACAGGAACTCGACCGCCTCGACACCGCGGTCGAGACCCTCGAATCGACCTCCGGCGACGCCGTCTGGTCGATCGAGACGCGCTATCACGAGGTCGCGGACGAGGCGCTCTCGCGCGGGTTCGACATGGTCAACGACATCTGCGGGTTCGCCGACGCCGAGATGCCCCGCGTCTGTCGCGAACACGACGTGGCGGTGTCGAAGATGGCCTCGCCGCCGGACCTCGAACGCCCGGGCGCGGTCGAGGACGTCGACGACATCTACGAGGCGCTCTCGATGAACGGCCTCACCGACAAGACGATCCTCGACCCCGCGTTCGGCGGCTGGTCCGAGGCCAAGACCCACGAGGACGACCGGGAGACGTTCCACCGGCTCCGGGAGTTCCGGGGGTACGGCCGCCCGCTGCTCGTCTCGATCAACCGCAAGAGCTTCCTCAAGACCATCGCGGGCCGCAGCACCGAGGAGGCGCTGCCGGTCTCGCTCGCCGCCACGTCGATGGCGGTCGAGCGCGGCGCGCACGTGATCCGCACCCACGACGTGGCCGAGACGCGCGACGCGGCGCTCGTCGGCGCCGAGTTCGCCCGCGACCGACACGACTCTCGCGGCGACTCCGACGCGGTCGGAGTCGAGGAGCTCGACGTGACGACGGTCCGCGAGGCCGAGCGTCACCTCGACCGGATCGGCGCGCCGGAGGCCGCTCGGGGCGACCGCGGCGCCGCCGACACCGCCGTCGTTCGTACCTACAAACTCACCGGGCTCGACGACCCCGCCGTCGGTGCCCTCCGCGCCGCGACCGTCGGCGACGACGCGACCGGCGCGACGTTCGCGCTGGGCGATCCGAACCGGGCGGCCGCGGCGACCCCGTCCGCGACCGACGGCGGCACCGGCGGGGCGTCGTCAGGCGGCGACGACCCCGCTGACGGCCGCCGCGGGCTCCTGATCGCGACGCCCGCGGCGCTCGATTCGGTTAGAGAGGCGGTATCCGGCGCTTCACGGGCGCTTGACGCCGCGATCGACGGTATCGACCGACACGTGAATTAAGAGAAAGTTTATGCCCTCGTGTAGACAACCGATCGACCGGACGCCGGAGGGGCACGCGGGTAGGGGTACTCTGTGCCACTCCGGCCCATACCATATCTCGCCCGCTGAGCGGCGGCGCCGATCGACGGGCGCCCAGTCGCGCGTCCCGAGGGGGGCCCGCACGTGAACTTCGCGACCTTCGAGCCCGTCTACGAGGCGATCCTCGCCGACTTCGGGTTCGACCGGGCCGACGACGAGCGCGTCCGCGATACTGCCGCCGACCTCGCGACTCCGTTCCCGCTCGGCCGCCTCGGTGACTGGGCGGACGAGACGGTCGCCGTCGCGGGCGCGGCCCCCTGTCTCGCCGACGAGGTCGAACTCGCCCGCGACGCCGATGTCGTCGTCGCGGCCTCGACCGCGGCGGACGCGCTCGCTGACCGCGGCGTCGCGGTCGACTGTATGGTGACAGACCTCGACAAGAACCCGGAGACGGCCGCGGAACTGACGCGCGATGGCGTCCCAGTCGCCGCGCACGCCCACGGCGACAACCTCCCGGCGGTCCGCGAGTGGCTCCCGCGCTTCGCCGACGAGTGGACGCTGGCGACGACGCAGGCGGCGCCCGTCGGGCCGCTCCGCAACCCCGGCGGGTTCACCGACGGCGACCGCGCGGCGTTCCTCGCCGACCACCTCGGGGCCGGCGAACTGGTCTTTCCGGGGTGGGAGTTCGACGACCCCGCGGTCGACCCGATGAAGGCGCTGAAGCTCGACTGGGCGGCCAGACTGCTGCGCTGGCTCGAACGCCGCCGCGACGAGCGGTTCGCGGTGCTCGACGGGCGGCGTGCGGGCGCCGACGCGGCGCTCCGAGAGATACTCGGCGAGGCGTTCGCCCGAGACGCGGCCGACCAGTAGCCCGCGTCAGTCCGACCGCTCCACGCGCGGCTCGGGGAACAGCTCGCTCTCGTCGCGCTCGCCGATCCACTCGGCCAGCTGGACGAGCTGGTCGGCGGCCGCCTCGAACAGGCGCTCGGCCTTCTCCGGCGTCACGTCGGTCGGGTCGCCGAACGCGCCGTTCGCTGAGTTGTCGACCGCGTCGTAGAAGGTTCGCGCGCCGTGGACGGTCGTCTCGGCGCTTTCGAGGTCGACGAGCCCGCCGTCGCGCGCGTCCTCGAGCCGGTCCTCGCGGACGAGGTCGGGCGCGAGGTGGGTGACCATCGCCGTCTCCTTGGGGCCCGCGTGGGGGCCGTTGCGCTCGAAGAGGTCGTCGACCAGCTCCGGGATCGACTCGTCCCACATCCACTCGACAGCGTAGCCGACCTCGTCCTCGTGGAGCCGGCGGCCGACCTCTCGGAGGTGCTGGACGTTGCCGCCGTGGGCGTTCACGAACACCACGCGGTCGATCCCGTGGTACGCGAGGTTCCGGGCGAACGACTCGACGTAGTCGCGGAACTCCGGCGGGTCGACCCACATCGTCCCCGGGAACTGGCGGTGGTGGGGACTAACGCCGACGTTGATCGTCGGCGTCCGGAACGCGTCGGATCGGTCCGCGGCCGCCGTCGCCAGCCCCTCGGCGATCAGGTGGTCGGTCCCGAGCGGAAGGTGCGGGCCGTGCTGTTCGGTCGAGCCGAGCGGGACGAGCGCGACGGAGCCGGGAGCCAGCGCGTCGCCGAGCTCCGGCCAGGTGCGGTCCGCGAGGTACATATCACCGCCTCGCGCGCGACACGTATCAACCCCGCTCTCTCGGTCCGGTCCGCCGCGATCGGGACCGGCGAGCGTCCGTGACGCGCCGTTGCTTCGACCCGTGTCGACACCCTTTTTGTGTCGTCCGGCCGAACCGGTGACCATGTTCGGAGGCGGCGGCATGAACCCGCGGAAGATGAAACAGATGATGAAACAGATGGGGATCGACGTCGAGGAGCTCGACGCCGAGCGGGTCGTCATCGAGACGGCCGACGGCGACGACCTCGTCTTCGACGGCGCGCAGGTCACCAAGATGGACGCCCAAGGGCAGGAGACGTACCAGATCGTCGGGTCGCCCGACGCGGTGGCCGACGCGGGCGGCGCGGCCGCAGTCGAGGGCGGTGCGGACGCGAGCGCGATCGAAGCCGAGGACGCGGCCGACGAAGACGATGGCATTCCGGAGGAGGACGTCCGGCTGGTCGCCGAGCAGGCTGGCGTCTCGAAGGACGACGCCCGCGAGGCGCTGGAGGCGGCCAACGGCGAGCCCGCGCGGGCGATCTCGGACCTCCAGTGACGGACGCCGCGTACCTGCTCGTCCACGCGGACCGCGAGTACCTACTGGAGCCGGGCGAGGAGTTCGGCACCGACCTCGGCGTGATCGAGGTCCCCGAGGACGTCTCGGCCGGCGACGAGGTCGAGACGCACCTCGGCACCGTCTTCGAGGTCCGCGCGCTCCGCGGCCCGGACCTGTTCAACCACCTCGAACGCACCGGCGCGCCGATGATGCCCCGCGACGTGGGCCTCGTGATGGGGCATACCGGCGCGTCCGGCGGCGACCGCATCCTCGACGCCGGCACCGGGACCGGGATCCTCGCCGCGTACCTGGGGCGCGCTGGCGCCGACGTGACCACCTACGAGATCGACCCCGAGTTCGCCGACGTCGCTCGCGAGAACATGGCGACGGCGGGCGTCTCCGACCGCGTCGACGTCCGGACCGGCGACCTCACCGACGAGCTGGACGCGCTCGCCGACGGCGAGCCGTTCGACGCCCTGACGCTCGACACCGGCGACGCTCCCGCGGTCGTCGAGCGCGCGGACGACCTGCTCGCGCCCGGCGGCCGCCTCGCCGTCTACTCGCCGTTCGTCGAGGGGACCCGCGAGGCGGCGCTCGCGGCCCGTGAGGCCGGCTTCACCGAGGTCGAGACGTTAGAGACGATCCAGCGCGAGATGGACTTCTCCGACCGCGGCTCGCGCCCCTCCACCGCGGGCGTGGGCCACACGGGCTACCTCGTGTTCGCCCGGGCCCCCTGACCCCGCCGCCGACACCTCTCTCCTCCCGACCCCGGTCAGCGCAACGCTCTTTCGGATCGCGACGGTCGAAACGGTGTGGGCGCGGACGACGCTGAACCCGAGGCCGACGCAGCCGCCGGAAGCGACGGGTCCGGGCCGTCACGCACCCCCGAGGACGCCGGAAGCGACGGGTCCGCCTCGGCAGGTGCTCCTGCCGCTGCCGACCCCGACTGCGTCGGCGACGCGACGGAGGTCGCCGACGCCCTTCCGCGTCCCGACGACCCCCTGACCGAGTCGGTCGAGGCCGCGTTGGCGGGGCGTTCCGGGGTCGTCGCGGTCGGCGTCCCGCTCCGACTTCTCCCGGCGGTGCTCGCGGCCCGCAAGCGATCGCCGGGACCGCTGTGGCGGGTCGCGTGTCGCCCCGGCGTCGTCGACGCGCTCGCTCGCGCGCCGGTCCTCGGCACCGCGGTCGCCGAGGCGGTCGAACGCGACGAAATACGAGTCCGGACCGGCGACCCGCTCGGGCACGGGACGGGCGGGACGCTCTTCGCGACCCCGGAGCGCGCCGACGCCGTGATCGGTCCCCGCGGGGACCGCTCGCTCGCGACGACGGCGGCCGGTGCCCGTCCGGAGGCGGTCGGCGCCGCCCGCGCGACCGCTGCGGCGCGGTTCGACGCCGCGACGGTCGAGCCGGTCGAGATGCCTTCTCGGCGGCGACTGCTCGCGGTGGCGCGGGAGATCCTCGACGACCGCTTCGCCGACGACCTCGCGACCGTGCTGGAGTCGCTTCCGCCGGGCGAGTTCGGCCGCGCGACGGAGCCGTCGGACCGGTCGCTCCTCGTCGCGCTCGCGGCCCGACACGACCATCTCTTCCGCGACCTCCGGGCGTGGGCCGGCGCCGACGGCATCGGGATCGCCCCGGCACAGGAGTTCACCGGCGACCGGCAGGCCCTCGTCGAGCGGGAGCTGATCGAGTCGATCAAGGTGCCGGCGGGACCGGGGCGGCCGATGCTCCGCCTCCGCGCGGTCGACGACGCGCTGTTGCGCGCCCGCGCCGAGGAAGTGCCGAGCGTCCTCGAAGGGCGGTTCGATCTGCCGAGCGACGCGGACGGGCGGACCCGACACGACGCCGGCCGCGGCGAACGCCGGCCGGTCTGGGAGCGGAAGCGTCGGTGAGTGCGGGCCCGCGACTCGCCGTCGGAGGCGGCCCGTCGATCCGACGTGACAAGAACTAACTCGCGGCAGCGCCCTCAGAACGGTATGACGACGTTCTCCGACAGGGTCGAACGGATCTCGATAAGCGGGATCCGCGAGGTGTTCGAGGCGGCCGGCGACGACGCGATCAACCTCGGGCTCGGACAGCCCGACTTCCCGACGCCGCCCCACGCCCGCCAAGCCGCCGTCGACGCGATCGAGTCCGGAAAGGCGGACGCGTACACCGAGAACAAGGGGACCCTCGCGCTGCGGGAGGCGATCGCCGAGAAGCACCGCGCCGATCAGGGGATCGACCTCGACCCCGACAACGTCATCGCGACCGCGGGCGGCAGCGAGGCGCTCCACGTCGCCTTGGAGGCGCACGTCGACGCCGGCGACGAGGTGCTGATCCCGGACCCCGGGTTCGTCTCCTACGATGCGCTGACGAAGCTGGCCGGCGGCGAACCCGTCCCCGTGCCGCTCCGCGACGACCTCACGATCGACCCGGCCGCGGTCGAGGCGGCGATCACCGAGGACACCGCGGCGTTCGTCGTCAACTCTCCAGGGAATCCGACCGGGGCGGTCTCCTCCGAGGAAGACGTCCGGGAGTTCGCGCGCATCGCCGACGAGCACGACGTGCTCTGTCTCTCCGACGAGGTGTACGAGTACACCGTCTTCGACGGCGAACATCACTCGCCGATCGAGTTCGCCGAGACGGACAACGTCGTCGTCGTCAACTCGGCCTCGAAGCTGTTCTCGATGACCGGCTGGCGGCTCGGCTGGGTGTACGGCGCCGAGGAGCGCGTCGAGCGCATGCTGCGCGTCCACCAGTACGCGCAGGCGTGCGCCTCGGCGCCGGCGCAGTACGCCGCCGAGGCCGCGCTGCGGGGCGACCGCGGCGTGGTCGACGAGATGACGGCGTCCTTCGAGCGCCGCCGCGACATCGTCTTGGAGGGGTTCGCGGAGATCGGCCTCGACTGTCCCACCCCGAAGGGGGCCTTCTACGCGATGCCGCGGGTGCCCGAGGGATTCGTCGACGAGTGTCTCGACCGCGGCGTGGTCGTCGTCCCCGGCGAGGCGTTCGGGGAGAACGGCGCCGGTCACGCGCGGGTCTCGTACGCGACCGACGAGAGCGACCTGCGCGAGGCGCTCGACGTGATGGCGGAAGCGTACGAGGCGGCCCGCTGAGGCGACGGCGAAGCGCCTCGGCCGATCAGTTCCCCCCGTCGTTCACGATCCGGAGGTACCGCTCGTAGTACTCGTCGCCGTACCGGATCATCGCTTCTTCGGTCTCGCGGACGCCGGCATCCTTGCGAACGTTCCCGTCGAGGTAGTGGCGCGCGTCGATCGCGCGGAGCAGTTCGGCGTACGCGTCGGAGTACGGGTGCGTCTCGCCGTACTCCTCTGCCTCGGCCCGGTCGACGATCCGTCCGGCCTCCGCGGAGAGTTCGTCCCGCTCGACCCTCGGACCGACGAGCGCCGCCCGGAGGATCGACTCCATTCGCTCGGGGCTCTCGGCGACCGCCTCGGCGGTCGGTCGGTGGACGGCCTCGTGAAACCGCTCCCGTTCGATTTCGACCCGGTAGGTGGTGTCTCGGTAGGTCACGTAGTCGGGACCGTCGTCGTCGAGCAGCGCGCTCTCCGCGCGCGAAGCTTCGGCCCGATACGCGTAGCCGCCGCGCTCGACCAGTCCGACGGGATAGCCGCCCACGCCACCGCGGGCCCGCGCAGCAAAGTGCGCGATGTGGACGGCCCGCTGGTCGGCCTCCGGGAGACCCCCGTCTTCGCCGCCGTCGACCGGCGACTCGCCGTCGCCGGCTGACGCTCCGTCGCTCTCGGCCTCGAAGAGCCGGAGAACCGGGTAGGTCTCGGCGACCTCGTCGACGATCACCGACCCGAGCCGGTAGTAGGTCCCCTCGAAGCGGGCGTACGCGGGGTCGTCCGGCTCCGCGAAGAACGGCTTCCGGTGTCGGATCGTGTACGGCTCGCCCGCCAGCGCGGCGTCGAGCGCCGCCCCGTCCCACCGCTCGGGCGGGGCGTCGGGGTCGCGAACGTACCGGTCGCGCAGCGAGCCCTCGACCCGCGAGAGCGAGAGCCGCAGTTCCGGCCCGTCGTCTGACTCGTCGTCGCTATCGGTCCCGAGACAGCCGGCGGCGGCGCCGATGCCGCCCGCGAGCGCACCGGCGAGCAGTCGACGGCGGGAGGGCGCGAGTTCGTCCATACGGGGCAGTCGCACTCGCCGCGGCAAAGTCCTTGCCGAAACTCAAGCGCCCGCTTGTGTCACCCGGCGCGACGCGGACCGGGCCGGGGCCGCCGAAGCCGCCTATAAATAACTACAGGTTATTCACTGCCGGTGGAGAGTTTCCGCAAGTTATAGTGCCGACGGCGCAGTATCGGTGCGTAATGGACCGGAACATACAGGTCAGCCGCCTCGACCGGCAGGCGGTCGAGGACCAGGAGGTCGAAATCGTCGAGCGAAAGGGGATCGGTCACCCAGACTCGATCTGCGACGGCGTCGCGGAGTCGGTCTCGCGGGCGCTCTCGCAGCTCTACTTGGACCGCGTCGGCAAGGTGCTCCACTACAACACCGACGAGACGCAGCTGGTCGCCGGCCGCGCGGCCCCCGCGTTCGGCGGCGGCGAGGTCGTCGAGCCCGTCTACATCCTCATCGTCGGCCGCGCCACGAAGGAGTACGACGGCGAGCAGCTCCCGGTCGACTCGACCGCGCTCGCGGCCGCCCGCGACTACCTCGCCGAGGCGATCCCTGAGCTCGAGTACGGCACCGACGTGGTCGTCGACGTGAAGCTCGGCGAGGGCTCCGGTGACCTCCAGGACGTGTTCGGCGAGGAGACGCAAGAGGTTCCGATGGCCAACGACACCTCCTTCGGCGTCGGCCACGCGCCGCTCACCGAGACGGAGACGATCGTCCGCGAGGCCGAGCGCGCGCTCAACACGACCTACCACGACGACCACCCCGAGCTCGGCCCCGACGTGAAGATCATGGGTAAACGCGAGGGCGACCGGATCGACATCACCGTCGCCGCCGCGATGGTCGACGCCTACGTCGACGGGCTCGACGAGTACGACGACGCGGTCGCGTCCGTCCGCGAGTACGTCGACGACCTCGCCCGCGAGTACACCGACCGCGAGGTCAACGTCGACGTGAACACGGCCGACGACTACGACGAGGGCTCCGTCTACCTGACTGTCACCGGCACTTCCGCCGAGCAGGGCGACGACGGCTCCGTCGGGCGCGGCAACCGCGCCAACGGCCTCATCACCCCGAACCGCCCGATGTCGATGGAGGCGACCTCCGGGAAGAACCCCGTCAACCACATCGGGAAGATCTACAACCTGCTCTCCACCCGCGTCGCCGAGTCCGTCACCGAGGAGGTCGACGGGATCCGCGACCTCCAGGTCAGGCTCCTCTCGCAGATCGGCCGGCCGATCGACGAGCCGCACGTCGCGGACGCGCAGATCGTCACCGAGGACGGCGTCACGCTGAGCGACATCGAGGCCGACGTCGTCGACATCGTCGACCGCGAGCTGGCCGACGTGACGGACGTGACCCGCAGCGTCATCGAGGGCGACGTCTCGACGTTCTGAGCCGGGCGCCGCCGGTCGCGATCTCTCCCCTACACCGCCCGCCGACCGCGACCCCCTGCCGCGCCCTCCAGCACTCGACGACCGCAACGGATTTGCGCCGGCCGGTCCGACGTGGGGCCATGACGCGGGTGTGTCTCCTCGGCGACCCCGACGTGGAGCTCTCCTACGAGCTGCTCTCCCGCGAGACGGCTCGCGACGCGCTCGCGACCTACCGAATCGAGGAGCCGTTCGAGAACAGCGTCGCCGTCGACACCGTGAGCCTCGGCGCCGCCGTCTCGCTCCTCAACGACCTCGACTGGTACCTCGTCCGCTTCGTCGAGGAGGCGCTCGTGTTGGAGCCCTCCGTCGCGTCCGACGAGTGGCTCTCCCGCGACCTCGCCCGCGAGGTCCGCGACGGCAACGTGCCGCCCGAGGAGACCGACCAGCGATTGAAGGTGTTCGGTCTCGTCGACGGTCTCCCGGTCGAACCCCTCTACGTCCGGCGGCGACAGGGCGAGACGCCCGAGTACGACCTCCGCGATGTCGACGAGACGCTCGTCGTCCGCGTGAGCGAGTCAGAGTTCTCGGGGTAAGCTCCCGAGTCCGACGCCGTCACTCGTCCACTTCGGCGAGGATCCGCGTCCGGACCGGGCCCACGTCGACCGGCGCCCACGCCTCCACGTCGTAGGTCACGTCCGCGAGCGTTTCCAGTCGCTCGGCGTCCCCCTCGTCTATCGCCGTCACCGCCTCGCGGCGGAGCCGGTCGAGGACCGCGTCCGCGAGCGCCTCGCGGTCGACGCCCCGGTCGGGCACGTCGAGGATGTGCGGGAGGTCCTCGGCGCCCTCCGGGAGCGTCGGGAACGCGGCGGGACCGACCGCGAGCGCGGTCGATTCGGCGGTGTGGCCCGTCACGTCGTCCCCGGAGAGCGCCCCGTCCGGCGCCGGCACGAGCGCGTACTCGTCGACCGCGAGGCCGATCGCGGCGTCGATGGCGGCCTCGTCGGCCTCGGTCCGCTGTTTGAACGCCAGCTCTGAGAGCGCCCGCGAGAGCTCGGCGCGGGTGAGCCACTCGAACAGGTCGACGACGCCGGCGAGGTCGTCGCGCGCGGCCACGCTCGGCCCGCTCCCGTGCGCCATCGTCAGTCCTCTCCCGGCGCGGGCCCCGTCTGTCCGGCGTCGGTCGCGGGGCTGCCGCCGGCGCCGGTTCCGCCGTCCGTGCCCCCGCCCCGAGCCCCGTCGAGGTCGGCGGTCGCGGCCTCGAAGACCTCGTCGGGGTCGACGGGAGCGTTCCGCCAGGCCGGGAGTCGAGTGTCCGGCCCGGGCTCCCCCAGCGCCTCGACGTACGTCGCCACCTGTGACCGCTCGTCGGCGGCGTCGTACGAGAGCCCGTTGAACGCCGCGTCGGTCGCGTAGCCGTCGACCAGCGTCTCGGCGGCCTCGCGGTAGCGCTCGGCGAGGCCGTCGTAGTCGACGTCGACGCCGGCGTCTTCGACCGCGCGCAGGGTCGCCTCGCCGACCGCCCGGCTCATGTCCGCGAGGCCGGTCGGCCCCTCGACGGAGCGGTGGTCGTGCTCGTAGCTCCCCAGGTCAACCTGCGCGCTGTCGGCGAACCCGGCGCGGTCGAACGCCTCGCCGAGCGTGCCGACCTCCAGCCCCCAGCCGCGCTGGACGCGGAGCTCGGAGACGAGCTCGCTCGTCGCCGCGAACTCGCCGGCGAGCGCGTAGCGGAACGCCGAGAGGTACGCCAGCACGTCCGGCTCCCGCCCCGGCGCGGCGTCGCCGAGCGCGCGGACGAGCGGCCGGAAGAACAGCCTGAACAGCCGCCCGTACAGCGAGCCGTCCTCGACGCGGGCGTAGTACCCCTTCGAGAACGCGTACCCTTCCCCGAGCGGGAACAGCAGCCGGTTCACGAACGCCGGCGAGTAGGTCTTCGTGTCGGCGTCGTGGACGACGACGAACTCCTCGTCGAGCGCGCGACCGAGGGCGAGCCACACGTCCCGACCCTTGCCGCGGCCGCCGTCGAGCCCGCGCGCTTCGAGCAGCGAGGCGAGCTCGGGGCCGTCGCACCACAGCGTCTCGACGTCGAGGTCGAACCCGTCGAGCCAGTCCGCGAACGGGCCGGCGCGGTCGGGCGACGCCCGGAGCGGAACGATCACGCGGGCGGGGTCGACCGTCTCCAGCGTCGAGAGCACGCGCTCGGCCGCGAGCGTCCCGTACTCGCGCTCGGTCATCGGCACGACGACCGCCGCGCGGTCCGTGGGGGCGTCGGGCCGGTGGTCGGTCAACGCGTGGAGGGTCGTCACGCGCTCCTGAACGTACTCCATTTACCGATCACACGGGAGCGACGACCAAAACAGGTGCGGTGCCCCAAGCCGGCGTCGGTCCCCGAGCGGGGGGTCGGCCGGGCCGCGGGGTCGGCGCTCGGGGCGTCGCCTCAGACCCTCCGCGTCGCGCCCGCCGCGCCCCCGGGAACGCGTCCGAGGCGGTACAGCACCGCGTACGCCGCGACGAGGAGCGCCAGCCCCCCGGCGAGCGAGAGGAAGACGGCGTCGTACGTCGCGCCCGCCTCGATCGCCTCGCCGACGGCCCAGGAGCCGGCCGCCTGCGTTGACATCATCCCGGCCGAGAACATCGCGTACGCCGACGCGCGGGACTCGTCCGGCAGCGACGCGAGCAGGTACGTGTCGCCAGCGGGGAACAGCATGTGGATGGCGAACCCCACGACGACGCTCGCGGCGATCACCGCCGCCAGCCCCTCGGCGACGACCACGAGGACGACCCCGCCGACGAACGCCGTGACGATGCCGAGCAGGTACGGGACGTGGGGAAGCCGGTCGGCGAGGTCGCCCGAGACGAGGAAGGCGGGCACGCCGGCGGCGAAGATCACCGTCAAGAGGTTCCGCGCGGTCGACCGCGTCAGGTCCTTGTCGATCATGTACAGCTCGTAGAAGTTGAACAGGCCCTGCCAGACGAAGCTCGTGAGGCCCATCAGCACGATGCCCGCGAGGATCAGCTTCCACTCGCCGCGGGCGGCCCCGAGGAAGTCGGTGTCGCTCGCGCCGGCGTCCGGGAGGTCAGTCCGCCGCGCGAGCGCGACGAAAACGACCGTGCTGGCGGCCGCGGCGAGCGCGAGCGCGTAGAAGGCGTACCGCCAGTCGTACCACAGCGCGACGGTGACGGCGGGCGCGGCGATGACGGCGGCGAGCTGGCTGGCCATGCCGTGAACGCCCATCACGCGTCCGACGCGCTGCGGGAACAGCTCCGCGATGAACGGGTTCGCGGCGACGAAGTAGACGCCGGAGGCTAAGCCGATCGCGAAGGCGGCGACCATCAGCGCGAGCACGCTCGGCGCGAGGGCGACGCCGAGCGCCCCCGCGGTCAGCATCGCGCCGGAGACGAGGATGACGCGCCGCCGCGCGAAGCGCGTGAGCGCCCAGCCGGCCGGGATGCGCGGCGCGGCCGAGCCGAGCCACGCGAGCGTGACGATGAGCCCGGCGGTCCCCTCGCGGATCCCGAACGCGTCGATGAACTCTCCCACCAGAGGGGCGAACACGACGCGCGCGAAGTTGACGAGGAACACCAGCGCGCAAAGCGATCCGAACAGCCGGGTCCGTGACACGGCGGCGGTTCTCCGCGCCCGGACACAAGCGTTGCGGAAGCGCACGCACCCGGATCTCGGGAGCCGCTCGCGGGCTGCGGCCGCGTCCCTCCGCCGGGTGCCGATCTCGCTCGACGCGTCAGACCGACGTCGTACGGGGTTTTTATCCGCCCCGACGACGAACGGCGGAGTATGAAATCCACGCGCAAGGGACTCCGCGACGGCGACCTGATGAAGGACACCTACGAGCGGCTGAACTGTGCCGACTGCGAAAAGGTTTTGAAAAAGGAGAACGACCCCGACGAAGTGTTCTCCGTCCGCATCTGTCCGGAGTGCGGAAGCCGGTTCAAGGAGCTCCGCTGACCGTCGTCTCGCCCGTCGTCGCACCGCACCGGCCTCCGCGCCGCACCACTCCGCTCCGAATCGCTCTCCCCCGCACCGCACCGCACCGGCCTCCGCCGCGCTGCCGGACTTCGACTACCGCTCGCGCCTCTCCTCGCTGACCGTCGCCGTTCACGAATCGATCGCCGTCGCGACCGACTCCGCCACCGCCCCCGCCTCGTCCGCGACGATCTCGATCCACCGGTACTCGGCGTACGCCGTGGCGGCCGAGAGCGCGCTCCGCTCGTCGGCCGCGAGCGCGTCGTCCTGCTCCGCGAACAGCGGCAGGAACTGCGTCGCCAGCCACCGCGCCAGCGGGTTCTCGCTCTCCGCGAGCGCCGCGGCGGACTCGACCGCCGCGCCCCGCGCCGCGCCGATCGCCGCGGCGTCGTCCGGGAACATCGTGTCGCCCGCCTCGACGCGCGCGGCGACAGCGTCGACCGCTCGGAGCCGGGTCTGGACGAGCGCGGTCCGGGTCAGCCCGGTCGCCGGGTGGTCGGGCTCGTAGTCGCCGACCGCGACCGGGTCGAACCACAGCCCGTCGAAGCTCCGGTAGACCGCGCTCGACAGGAGGTCGGCGCTCGGCGCGTCCCGCGCGACGGCGCGCTCGTCGACGAAGGCCTCCGGGCCGGGGTTCTCCCTGAGGTCCTCGACCCCCTCGCCGTGGAGCTCGCGGAGCCGGTCGCCGACCGCGCTGCCGAGGCGGTCCATTTCGCGGCGGATCGGTTCGGCGACCGGCTGCGGGTCGGCGAGCGAGGCCGCGTACCGGTCGCCGAGGTACCGTCCCGCCTCGACGTACGACTGGACCCGCTCGACGTCTCCGACCGCCTCTCCCGCGCGGATCGGGTTCGCCTCGTCGGCCGGACTCCCGCTGCCGACCAGCGTCCGGCGGAGCGCCTCGTCGTACCACCGCTCGATCGGGCCGTAGACCGCGGCGCCCGCCAGGGGGTCCGCGGCGGGACCGGGGAGCGCGTCCAGCGTCTCAGACGCGCGCTGACGCACCGCCCCGACGTCGGGCGCCACCGCTCCCGGATCGCCCTCGACGGTCACGCCCGCCCACGTGCCGACGGCGCTCGCGGCGTGATCGCGCGCCGTTGAGTACCGCTTAACCGCTTCCAGCGGAACGAGCGGCTCGTCGGGCCCCGGCAGCGCCTCGCGGGCCGCCGCCCGCTCCGCCTCGATGCGCCCGCGGAACCCGCTGTGCGGGAGCCGCTCCGCGGTCAGGGGGTCCGGGATCGGGCTGAGCAGGCGGTCGACGCGGTCCGCGAACGCGGCGGCGACCTCCGGCTCGAAGCCGACGGGGACGATCCGCGGCCGAGCCGGGACGGAATCGTCGAACTCGCGTGGAACGGCGTCGACGTCGAGCGACGGCGGGTCGTCCCAGAACCGCCGCTCGCTCCCTCGGCCCGAGCAGCCGGCGAGCGAGCCGAGCGCGGCGGCGCCGGCAGCGGCGAGCGCGCCGCGCCGGGTGAGCCCCCGCGGCATCAGAGCTCACCCCACTCGTCGGTCGCCGTGGCGTTCCCGGGGACGGTCGCGTTCCCGTCGATCACCGCGTACTCCGTGTCCGTAGTCCGACACGGCGACCTACCGCTGGAGCCGGACCCGGTGAGCCGGTCGTCGAGGACGACCGGAAGCCGGAAGAGGAGGGCGAGCGCGACCCGCGCGTCGGCCTCGCAGGCCTCGTCCGGCGGCCTGAGCTCGCGGCAGTACTCGAACTCCACGTGCCCGGGATCCCACGAGACGGACTCGATGTGGAGTCGTTCGCACGACTCGATGCCGGCGGGCGACACGTACACCGTCTCCGCGTCGTAGTCGGTCTCGTCGAGGAACGACCGGATCCGATCGCGGTCCGCCTCGGAGACGTCCTCGGCCACGAGCAGCTCGGCCGCCCGCTCGGCGCTCGTGACGAGCTCGCGGTCGATCGCGACGGGCTCTCCGGCGCCGTTGGTCGCGCTCCCGTCGAGGAGGACCGGGTCGCCGCTCGGGTTCCGCGGCTTCAGGACGGTCGGGTCCGTGTCCGTCCCGGAGACCTGCCGTCGGACCGACTCCGATCCTGTGCCGTCCGCGCCGGAGCAGCCGGCGAGCGCGGCGATAGCGCCGATGGCGCCGCCGCGGAGGAGGGCTCGTCGGGTGGGGGACATAGGAGGCGATACCGTCGGTCCGGGTAAACCTCTTTTGGGGCCGGTCGTCGTCCGCGGTCACTCGAAGACGGCGTCGAACGCCGACGCGCCCAGCGGGTCGAAGGTGCCGGCGGCGACGTTCTCGCGGACGTGGTCGGGGTCGGTCGTGCCGACGAGCGACGAGGTGACGCCCGGTGCGCTCCGCGCGAAGTTAAGCGCGCGCTGGGCCGGCGTCTCCCCGGCGAGCGTCGCGTCGACGTCGGGCGGGACCGCGCCCTCGACCGCGAGGTCTCCCTGTCCGATGCTCGCGCTCGTCACCACAGAGAGCCCGGCCTCGTGGGCGAACGAGAGCGCCGAGACGGGCCCGTCCGCGTCACCCTCGGACGGCGCGCGGTGGTTCCGCCGGGTGAACGCGTCCGCCATCGCGACGTTGAAGGGGAGCTGGACCGCCGCGAGCCCGTGGTCGTCGTCGGGGCCGACCGCCTCGCCGGCGGCCTCGGCCCGCGAGAGCACCTACGCGAGCGAGAGGTACCGGTCGCCGTCCTCCGCAACGCGGAACGCGTCCCACGTCGCGACGCCGTAAGCCCCGACGTCGCCCGCGGCGCGCCGGCGTTCGAGCGCCTCGAACGCGGCTTCGAGCGCGTCGTACACGTCGCCACGCGACCTGACAGCGAGCTGCGTCTCGGGGTTGTGGACGTAGAAGCAGTCGACCGCGTCGAGGCCGAGCCGGTCGAGCGAGCGGTCGAGCGACCACTCCAGGAAGTCGGGAGTCATCGCGTGCGCCCCGTTCGCGAGGTCGTCGGGGTCGACGATCCCCGGCTCGACGAAGCGCTCGCGGACGTACGCGCTCGGGTCGCTCGGTCGCTCGCCGTCGAACGGGAGGAAGCCGCCCTTCGTGGCGACGACCACCGACTCCCGGTCGAGGGGGGCGTCCCGGAGCGCCTCGCCGACGACGCGCTCGGCGCGGCCGCAGCGGTAGTTGGCCGCGGTGTCCACGTGGTTCACGCCGGACCGGAGCGCCAGCTCGATCGACTCGCGCGAGGCCTCGTCGACCGCGGGCGTCGGGTCGCCGAGGTACGTCCCGATCCCGACGCTGGAGACGACGCCGGGACCGAACCGCCGGAAGTAGGTGCGCCCGAAGGCGTCGCCGAACCGGTTCCGGTACCCCCAGAGGGCCTCGCGAGTCGCCATGTGTCCGGAGTTGTCGGCTCGCGGGTAAAAGTCGCGCGGGAGACCGCCGGTCGCGCTCACACCGCGTCAGGAACGGGCGTCTGTCAACGGGACGCGCGGAAGGTCCGCGTGGTGTCTCGCTTCCCGCGGGTGACGTCGACCTCGACGAGCCCGAGCGAGGTGAACACCTCGCCCCAGTCCCGGTAGAACAGCGGCGTCCCCTCGTCGACGTAGTTCACGTCCGGCGGAGCTGACGCCGACCCCTGCGTCGGGGCCTCGATCTCGGCCGTGATCAGAAGCTCGTCGGTGATCCGCGCTATCTCCTCGAAGGCCGGCTCGGCGTCCGGATGGAGGTGTTGTAGCGTCTCGACCGAGAACACCGCGTCGAACGCGCCGTCGTCAAACCCGCCGACCACGTCCTCTATCGCGCCGCAGTGAAAGGTCCCGTCGGCGGCGAGCTCGGGGTAGGCGTCCCGCATCTCGTCGAACGCCCCGGGGTTGATGTCGACGCCAGAGAGGTCCTCGAAGCCGTGGGTTGCGAGGTGGTCGAGGTGCCGGCCCGACCCGCACCCCAGCTCGAGGACGGCCGCGTCGCGGTCGAGGCGCGCGTCGAGGCTCTCACGGATCAGCTCGCTCGTCTTGTTCGGCCCGCGGTGGGCGTAGTACGCCGGCGAGTATTCGCCCGTCCGGTTCGTCCAGGAGTCTCGGACGGTGTTGATGTTCACGGATAACGATTCTGGCAGCGAGGCATAACGCCGTCGAACGGCGCGCGGTGTGCGCCGACGCCGCCGCGGCCCGCTCGGACGCGTCAGGCGCCGACGGCCCTCCGACGTTCGTACTCCGTACGCGGCCGTTATCGCGCGTTTAAACCCGTTGGTACGGTCGTAGCGGACTTCAAACGCCCGGCGGATTCCCGGTACAACGAAACGAGGGAAGTACATATCAGTATCAATATTCCGAAAGAAATACAAAATATACACACAAACGAGTAAATATGCTCGACGGAAAGACCGCTATCGTCACCGGCGGCTCGGCCGGCATCGGGAAGGCCATCGCTGCGGAGTTCGTCGATCAAGGGGCGTCGGTCGTGATCGCGAACCGGACCGAGGAGGCGGGACGAGAGACCGCCGAGGAGCTCGGCTGTTCGTTCGTCCAGTGCGACGTCTCGTCGTACGAATCCGTCGAATCGCTGGTCGAACAGACGGTCGAGGAACACGGCGGGTTGGACATCCTTGTGAACAATGCCGGGATCGGGCTCACTGGAACGGTCGAGGAGACGTCGCTCGAGGACTGGCACAAGTTGTTAGAGGTCAATCTCAACGGCGTCATCTACGGGACGCGAGCAGCCATGCCGTACCTGCGCGAGTCCTCGGGGGCGGTCCTCAACGTCGCGTCGGTGTTCGGACTGGTCGGGGGACCGCAGACGGCCGCGTACGCGACCGCGAAGGGCGCTGTCGTCAACTTCACCCGAACGACGGCCGTCGATTACGCCGACGCCGGCGTCCGGGTGAACAGCATCTGTCCCGGCTTCGTCGAGACCGAGATGACTGCGTCAGAGCTTAACGACGACTCTTTCTACGAGTTCGTCCTCAGTCAGACGCCGATCGGCCGCATCGCCGAACCGGAAGAGATCGCAGAACCGGCGGCGTTCCTCGTCTCGGACAAGGCCTCGTACATCACCGGAGTCAACCTCTCGATCGACGGCGGGTGGACGACGCACTGACGCGCGGCCCCGTCGGCTTCGACCCCGGTCTGTCCAGTCATATTCGGCGTGACCCGAGCGACCTCGTAGTCGCTGATCCGTTTAAATACTAGTCTCTCACATGCTAGTCTATGACAGACACGGAATACGACTTCGTCGTCGTCGGGGCGGGCTCTGCGGGCTGCGTCCTCGCGAACCGACTCACCGCGGACCCGGACAGGAGCGTGCTGCTCCTCGAAGCGGGCACACCCGACGACGACCGGAACATGCGGATCCCGGCGGGCTTTCCGGAGCTGTTCGAGAGCGACGCGGACTGGGAGTACTACACCGAGCCGCAGGACGGCTGCGGCGGTCGACGGCTCTACTGGCCGCGCGGTAAGACGCTCGGCGGGTGCTCCTCCACGAACGCGATGATCTACATCCGCGGCCACCCGTCGGACTACGACGACTGGGCGGCCCTCGGCAACAACGGCTGGGGGTACGAGACCATGCTGGAGTACTTCAAGCGGGCGGAGACGTTCACGCCGTCGGGATCGCCCTACCACGGGTCCGCGGGGCCGCTCAACGTGACGGACCAGTCCTCGCCGCGACCGGTCTCCCGGGCGTTCGTCGACGCCGCTGCGCAGGCGGGCTACGACCGCACGGACGACTTCAACGGGGCGGCACAGGAGGGCGTGGGGATGTACCACGTCACGCAGAAGAACGGGGAACGCCACAGCGCCGCCGACGCGTACCTCAAGCCCGCCCTCGACCGACCGAACCTCACCGCCGAGACCGGCGCGCAGGTGACCGAGGTGACCATCGAGGACGGTCGCGCGACGGGAGTTCAGTACAGTCAGGACGATCAGAGCCGGTCCGCGGGGGCCGCCGAGGAGGTCCTCCTCAGCGCCGGCGCGGTCAACTCCCCGCAGCTCCTCATGCTCTCGGGCGTGGGCGACCCAGACCACCTCGCGGACCACGGCATCGATGTCGAGACGGCGTCGCCCGGCGTTGGTCGGAACCTCCAAGACCACCTGTTCGCGTTCACCGTCTACGAGACCGACGGCGACATCAGCACGCTCGACGACGCCGGCGGCCTGCTGGACGTCTTCAACTGGTTCCTCCGCAAGCGCGGGAAGCTGACCTCCAACGTCGCCGAGGCCGGCGGGTTCGTCCGCACCGACGGCGCCGATTCCCGGCCCGACCTCCAGTTCCACTTCGCTCCCTCGTACTTCATGGACCACGGCTTCGCGAACCCCGAGACCGGGCGGGGGCTGTCGATCGGCGCGACGCAGCTCCGGCCGGAGAGCCGCGGACGCGTCACGCTTCGCTCGCCCGACCCGTTCGACGACCCTATCATCGACCCGAACTACCTCGACGCGGACGCGGACCTCGAAACGCTCGTGGACGGGGTCAAGCGCGCCCGCGAGATCGCCCGGCAGGACGCGCTCGCCGGGCACGTCGGGCGCGAGGTGTGGCCCGGCGAGGACGCCGAGACCGACGAGGCGATCGCCCGGCACGTCCGCGACACGTGCCACACCGTGTACCACCCCGTCGGCACGTGCGCGATGGGGGACGACGAGGCGGCGGTCGTGGACGAGGAGCTTCGGGTTCACGGCGTCGAGGGGCTCCGCGTCGTCGACGCGAGCGTGATGCCCACGCTCGTCGGCGGCAACACGAACGCCCCGACGATCGCCGTCGCCGAGCGGGCGGCGGACCTGATCCGCGACCGGCCGACGCCGAGCGCGACGGAGCCGGCCGCGGCCGCCGACGACTGACCTGGTTCGGGCCCGCGCCAGCGGCCGCTTCGTTCCGGACCGCGCCCCGCTGGCCGCTTCGCTCCGGACCGCGCCGCCGCCGCTCTCGCTCGGCGTCAGACGCACGCACGACGCCGACGCAACGACTATACGGATTCCTCGTGTCAGTTGCGTCAATGGACTCGCTCACCGACCACCTGGCGGACCTCGTCGCTGACGTCGACGCCGCGCTGCTGTTCTCTCCGACGAGCTCCTTCTACGAGCGGTTCGCGAACGGCGGGAGCGAGGTCGTCGTCGTCGCGCCCGACAACGACGTCGACGCCGAGCCGTTCGTCGATCTCCCGCTCCCCTTCGACAACGTGAAAGACCGGATCCGGTTCGGCATCGAGGGCGCGATGGACGCGGACCTCGTCTCAGAGGGCGACGAGGTCGCGTGCGTCGCCTCCGTCTTCGAGGGCGGCTCGGACGCGGTCGTCCGGGTCACCGTCGACGAGAGTATCCACACCGGCATCTTCGACCTGTTCGCCAACTCCCGCGCCGAGCCGAGCGTGATCCGCGACGTGTTCGAGGTCGCGATCGAACTCGGTCAGAAGGGACAAAAGGGGAAGCCGGTGGGCGCGCTGTTCGTCGTCGGCGACGCGGGGAAGGTGATGAACAAGTCGCGGCCGCTGTCGTACAACCCATTCGAGAAGAGCCACGTCCACGTCGGCGACCCAATCGTGAACGTCATGCTCAAGGAGTTCTCGCGGCTGGACGGCGCGTTCGTCGTCTCCGACTCCGGGAAGATCGTCTCGGCGTACCGTTACCTCGAACCCGCCGCCGAGGGGGTCGACATCCCGAAGGGCCTCGGCGCGCGCCACATGTCCGGAGCCGCGATCACCCGCGACACCAACTCGACCGCGATCGTCCTCTCCGAGTCGGACGGGCTCGTCCGGGCGTTCAAGGCGGGCGAACTCGTCTTGGAGATCGATCCGGAGGAGTACTGACTCATGTCCGCGGTCCAGATCACCGTCCCAGAGTTCCTCCTGAACGTGCGGTACCGGATCTGGCTGGCGCTGGCGGTGCTCCTCTTCGGTCTCGCGCTGGCGTACCTCACCGGCGTGATCAACCGCCGGCTGCTCCGCCGGGCGGGCGTCCCCGAGGTGATCGAGGGGACCACCTTCGAGCGGACAGCCCGCGAGTTCGACACCTCGACGGTGCGGATCTTGGCGCAGCTGTCGAGCTACTTCATCGTCGCCGTCGCGGTCATCGTCGCCCTCACGGTCGCAGACGTGAACTACCTCGAACAGTTCTGGTCCGGCGTCGCCGCCTTCCTCCCGCGGCTGTTCGTCGCCGCCGTCGTCGTCATCGTCGGCGTCGTCGTCGGCGACAAGGCGGAGCTGCTCGTCGCCGAGCGCCTCCGGGGGATCAAGCTCCCCGAACTCGGCGTGCTCCCGACGGTCGTGAACTACAGCGTCGTCTACGTCGCCGCGCTCATCGCCCTCGGACAGGTGGGCGTTCAGACGCTCGCGCTCATCGTGCTGCTCGCGGCGTACGCGTTTGCGGTGGTGCTGTTCGCCGCGCTCGCGACGAAGGACCTCGTCGCGTCGGCCGCCGCCGGCGTCTTTCTCCTGCTCCGACAGCCGTACGGCATCGGCGACGAGGTCCGCGTCGCCGGCGAGCGCGGCGTCGTTCAGGAGGTCGACCTCTTCGTCACCCACATCGAGACCGACGGCGAGGAGCACGTCCTCCCGAACCACGTCGTGTTCCGCGAGGGGATCGTGCTGATCCGGGAGTAACCCCTGATCCGACCACGTTGCGGCCGACGCCGACTCCGTTACCGATTCTCACGCTGTGAAAGTCGTTGTCACCATATAACACGACCCGACGCCAACGTTGATACATGACCTCCGGTACCGCGAGCGCCGCTTGCGATGGCTGGGACGGGAGCGAGTGCGAGGGGACGTCGCACTGCCCGCCGCGGTGTCCGCGCTTCGTCGACAAGGAGGGCGCGCGCTGGACGATCCGGCCCGCGACCGACGCGGACGAGCCGTTCCTCGCAGAGATGTACGAGCGGTTCGGCCGCCCCCACCGCGCGCAGGGGCTCCCGCCGGTGAGCCGGCGCCGGCGCGTCGACTGGATCCGATCCATGCTGTCGGAGGGGAACAACGTCGTCGCCGAGCGGGACGGCGAACTGTTCGGCCACGCGATGTACACCCCGACCGACGCCGACACCCCCGAACTCGCCGTCTTCGTCCACCCGGACGCGCAGGACCGCGGCGTCGGGACGGAGCTGTGCCGTCACGTGATCGCCAACGCCGCGGCCGCCGGCCGCGACGGGATCGAACTCCACGTCGAGACCGGGAACCGCCCCGCGCGGAGCGTCTACCGGACGGTCGGCTTCGAAGTCGTCGAGCGGCGCGGCGACCTTCGGATGCGGGTCGACCTCGACCAGCCGATCGCGACCGAGGTCCGCTGGCCGCCGCTCGCCCGCGAGGGCCCCGCGGAGCCGGCGGTCGACCTCTCACCGACCGACGGCGGGCCCGAGCGATCGCCCGCGGACGACTGAGCGGCACGGCGCTCCCGCGGGCGACTGGCCGCCACAGCGTTCCCGCAACCGCCCGGTCGACACCGCACTCTCCTCGGTGCCACCGCAACCGTTAGGCCCCGCCGACCCGAGGGTATCGTAACCGTGGACGACGCCATCGAGTGGCTGCGAGAGCGCCCCTTCTACGAGGGACAGATCGCCGACCAACGGCGGCTCCCGGCGCGCGAGCCGGAGTTCGCCGATGTCGACCTCGAACCGCGGCTCGCCGACGCGCTCGCGGACCGCGGCATCGAGCGGCTCTACCGGCATCAGGCCGACGCCATCGGCGCGGTCCGCGACGGCGACGATGTCGTGCTCGCGACCGAGACGGCCAGCGGCAAGTCGCTCGCGTACACCGTCCCGGCGTTCGAGGCCGCGATGGACCACGGCGGGCGCACGCTGTACATCGGCCCGCAGAACGCGCTGATAGCCGACCAGGAGGAGTCGCTGTCCGAGCTCGCGGCCGACCTCGGCTTCGGCAGCCGCGTGTCGGTCGACTCGTACACCGGGCGGCTCTCGCGGGCGGAGAAGCGCGACGTGCGCGACCGCCGCCCAACCGTCCTCCTCTCGAACCCGGACATGCTCCACTACGCGCTGCTCCCGTACGCGGGGCGCCTGTGGGACTGGTTCTTCTCCTCGCTGGAGCACGTCGTAATCGACGAGGTCCACAGCTACCGCGGCGTGTTCGGCTCGCAGGTCGCGCTGACCCTCCGCCGGCTCGCGCGAACCTGCGAGCGATTCGGCTCCGCGCCGCAGTTCGTCTGCTGCTCGGCGACGATCAACAACCCCGTCGACCACGTCGCGACCGTTACCGGCCGCGACCCCGACGGGATCGCCCTCGTCGACGAGGACACCTCGGGGCGCGGGCCGCGCGACTGGGTGCTGTGGAACCCGCCCGAGTACGACGACGACTGGCAGGAGCGCGGCAGCGGCCGCCGGAAGTCGAGCCACACGGAGAGCAAGCGCCTCTTCGTCGACCTCGTCACGGCGGGCCAGCAGACGCTCGCGTTCACCCGCGCCCGCCAGACCGCCGAGCAGTACGCGACCGACAGCGCGAGCGACCTCCGCGAGCGGGGGGAGCGCGACCTCGCAGGGAAGGTCGGCGCGTACCAGGCGGCGCTCACCGACGACCGACGCCGCGAGATCGAGGCCGACCTCCACGCGGGCGACCTCCGCGGCGTCTGGTCGACGAGCGCCCTCGAACTCGGCGTCGACGTGGGCGGGCTCGACGCCGTGGTGCTGGACGGCTACCCCGGCACGCGGATGTCCGCGCACCAGCGCGCGGGGCGGGCCGGTCGCGGCGACGACCCGGCCACGGTCGTCATGGTCGGGGGCGAGGACCAGCTCGACCAGTACCTGATGCGCAACCCGAGCGACTTCTTCGACGCGCCGCCGGAGGACGCGATCTGCGACCCGGAGAACGGGCAGCTCATGCCCGGCCACGTCGCCTGCGCGGCCGACGAGAACTGGCTCTCTCCAGACGACGAGCGCTTCTTCGGCGACACGTTCCCGGGCGTCGTCGCCGGCCTGACCGAGGCGGGCGCCCTCGAACGGCGCGAGGCCGCGAAGGGCACGCGCTGGGTCCACGCCGGCGACGGAAGCCCCCAGCAGTCCGTGAACCTCCGCACGGCCGAGGAGCGCGAGATATCGCTGATCGAGCGGTCGAGCGGCGAGACGGTCGCGACGCTCGCCTTCGCGGACGCGCTCCGCGACGCCCACCCGGGCGCGATCTACCACCAGCAGGGCCGCACCTACGAGGTGGTCGAGTTGGACCTCGACCGCGACGTGGCCGAGCTCCAGCAGTCGTGGGCGGACTACTACACGCAGGTGCGCTCCGACAAGGACATCGTCGTGAACGAGGACCTCGACGAGCGGGCGCTCTCGGCGCGCCCCGACGTGCCCGTCCGGTTCGCGGACGTCACGGTGACCGAGCAGATCACGGGGTTCGTGCGGAAAGACGCGGCGACCGGGGAGTCGCTCGGCGAGTCGACGCTCGACCTCCCGGAGACGACGCTACGGACGAAGTCGTTGTACTTCCCCGTGCCCGCGGACGTCGAGCGCGAGATGCGGCGACTCGGCGACGCGCTCGACGATGGGGACGCCGGAGATCCCGAGGTCAGCGCCGACGGAGGTGCGCCCGATTCGGGCGTCGATGTCGACGGTGAGCCGATCCCGGGCGGCGAGTACGCGTTCAACGGCGGAATCCACGCCGCCGAACACGGGATCATCTCGCTGTTCCCTTTCCACCTGCTGTGCGACCGGGCCGACGTGGGAGGGATCTCGACGCCCCACCACCCGCACACTGAGGGACCGGCGGTGTTCGTCTACGACGGCTACCCCGGCGGCGTCGGACTCACGCGCCGCGGCCACCGGCGGATCGAGGAGCTGATGACCCGCACCGCGCGGCTGATCGACACCTGCGGCTGCGAGGGTGGCTGCCCCGCCTGCGTCCAGTCGCCCCACTGCGGGAACGGGAACGACCCGCTGGCGAAAGCGCCGGCCGTGCGACTGCTCGAATCGCTCACGGGGGCCGACGCGGACGCCCGATAGGACCTGCTCGGAGCCAGTCAAGCCTCCGCCGGTCCCGGTGGTTTCACGGTGGACGCGTCCGTGCGGATCCCATGGAGCTGTTCTGGCACCGACGGGACCTCAGAGTCGCGGACAACGTCGGCTTAGCGGCCGCCGCGGGGGCCGGCGACGGAGACACGAGCGAAGACGCCGACCAGGGGCCCGCCGCGCCCGTCTTCGTCTTCGACCCCGACGTGCTCGACCACGCGAGCGACGTGCGGGTCCGCCGCCTGCTCGACGGGCTCGCGGCGCTCCGCGAGGCGTACCGCGAGCGCGGGAGCGACCTGATCGTCGCGCACGGGGACCCTGAAGCGCTGCTCCCGCGCCTCGCCGACGCGCTCGGCGCCGAGCGCGTCGTCTGGAACCGCGACTACTCGGGGCTCGCCCGCGAGCGCGACGCCGGGGTTCGACGCGCGCTCGACGCGGCCGGCGTCGCGCGAGAGGCCCACCACGACGCGGTCCTCCACGACCCCGACGCGATCCGGACGAACGCCGGGGACCCGTACTCCGTGTACAGCTACTACTGGAAGAAGTGGACCGACCGCGCGAAGGACGACCCCCTTTCCGCGCCGACCGGCGCTGCGCTCGCCGCCGCCGATCGACTGACGGACGCGGTCGACGCTATCGACGGGACCGACGCGGGCGACGCGACGGTGGCCGACGCCGGCGTCGACGCGCTCCCCGTCGCCACGGTGGGCGACCTCCCGACGCCCGCCGACCTCGGCTTCGCCGAGCCGGACGCCGATGTCGGGCCGGCGGGGACCGCTGCCGCGCGCGAGCGCCTCTCCGACTTCCTCGACGAGGCGGTGTTCGCCTACGAGGCCGAGCGCGACTACCCCGCCGAGGACGCGACCTCGCGGCTGTCGACCTTCCTCAAGTACGGGGAGATCGGCGTCCGCGAGGCGTACGCGGCGACCGAGGAGGCGATGGCCGAGGCGGCGTCGGACGCGCGGCCCGACGACGCCCCCGAGCAGGTCGAGGAGTTCCAACAGCAGCTGGCGTGGCGGGAGTTCTACACGCAGGTCCTCTTCCACAACCCCGAGGTGGTGACGGCGAACTACAAGGAGTACGAGGAGGGGATCGACTGGCGCGACGACCCCGACGAGATCGCGGCGTGGAAGCGCGGCGAGACGGGATATCCCATCGTCGACGCCGGGATGCGCCAGCTGCGCGAGGAGGCGTTCATGCACAACCGCGTGCGGATGATCGTCGCCTCCTTCCTCACGAAGGACCTGCTCGCGGACTGGCGGCACGGCTACGACCACTTCCGCGAGCGGCTGGCCGACCACGACACCGCGAACGACAACGGCGGCTGGCAGTGGGCAGCCTCGACGGGGACCGACGCGCAGCCGTACTTCCGCATCTTCAACCCCATGACGCAGGGCGAGCGATACGACCCCGACGCGGAGTACATCACGGCGTACGTCCCCGAACTGCGCGGCGTCGAGCCCGACCTCATCCACGAGTGGCACGAGCTGTCGCCGACACAGCGCGCGAACGCGGCCCCGGCGTATCCCGCGCCGATCGTCGACCACTCGGAGCGCCGCGAGGAGGCCCTCGCCATGTACAAGCGGGCCCGCGGCGAGGACCCGGAGGAGGACTGACTCCCGCCGTCCGAGAGCGTGCCAACAGTTAACAAAGGCGGACAACCGTTAGGTGAAACGGGCGCGACCCGGCCGTATGGTCGACGTCGTCCTCACGAAACAGCGGATCGAGTCCGGAGCGACCGAGCGGCTCGAAGCGTGGGCGCGAGAGATTCGGGATCGAGAGTCCGAGGCGGTTGAAACCCTGCGCAACGAAGGGATGTACTCCGAGACCGCGTTCGTCGAGCACGCCGACGACGGGGACTACCTCGTTTACTATATGAAAGCCGAGGACATCGACGCGGTCTACGAGGCGTACGAAGAGTCGTCCCACGACATCGACGAGGAGCACGAGCGCGTGCTGAGCGAGGTCCTCGAAACCGGCGAGAACGTCGGCGAGTACGACCTCCTCTATCACCTCGAAAACCCCGACCGCTAACGCCCGGGAACCGGTTCCGCCGCGCGGTCACTCGGTCGTCGCCTCAGAGACCGCGCTCACCAGCTCGTTCACCGGGAAGGACTCGTCGTAGTCGAACGACGCGAACACCGCGTCATATCGGTTCGACGGGAAGAGGAACACCACCAGGTCGTCGAAGAACAGCGTCTGCGCAGCGTACCGACTCTTCCCCACGAGGCGCTTGAAGTCGTCGCCCGTGATCTGGTTCGACATCACCAGCTGGTACGCCTCGTCGAGGTCGGCGTCCGAGTAGCGGTCCTCCACGTCCTCGCGGACGTGTTCGACCTCGAACGACACGCTCCGGAGATCGGCGACGACCCGGGGCGCGGGCCCGTCGAACGCGAGGATCGCGTCGGCGATCGGTGACATGTCACTTTCATTCATTCCGCGGGCTCATAAATCACTGCGACAGACTCCGCCAGCGCCCCGGGTCGTCGCCGATCTCCGGAGCGTGTCGTTCGAGGT
>NZ_SGTY01000012.1:0-20428 GCF_005435095.1 Halorubrum sp. CGM5_25_10-8B
CACCTCACACCGCCCCCGCACCTCACACCTCCCCAGCCTCGCCGGTCGCCCGGAGCAGCGCGGAGGGCGACCGACTCCCTCGCGCGTGCTCCTCGCGGCCGCCGCTTCGCTCCGGCCGCTCACAGGCACGCGCCACCGCACGGCGCGTCTATTTATAAGTAGTCGCCGAGCAGGGGCTCAACGCGCTCCTTCGTCTCCTTGGGGATCGCCTCCGTCGGCGTGTTGACGGTGCCTTCGAGCGACGTGTGCGCGTCACACTCCAAGTCCTCTGGCAGGGTCCGCACGGCCTCCTCGACGGCGGCCTTGATCGCCGCCTGGTTCTGCTCGGCGTTCTCGAGCACCTCTTCGAGCGTCACCTCGCTGTCCGCCTTCCACACGTCGTAGTCGGTGACGCCGGCGATCGTCGCGTACGCGATCTCGGCCTCGCGGGCCAGCTTCGCCTCCGGGATCGCGGTCATGCCGACGAGGTCCCAGCCTTGGCTCTTGTAGAACTCCGACTCCGCGCGCGTCGAGTACTGCGGCCCCTCGATACAGACGTAGGTGCCGCCCTTCACGACGTCCGTGCCGTCGTCCCCCTCGCCGCCGACGGCGGACTCGGCCGCCTCGGTGAGGTGGTCGACGAGCTCGGGGCTGTACGGGTCCGCGAACGGCTGGTGGACGACGACCCCGTCGCCGTAGAAGGAGAGGTCGCGGTGTTTCGTCCGGTCGTAGATCTGGTCGGGAACGACGAGCGTGCCGGGCGCTAACTCCTCCTTCAGGCTCCCCACCGCGTTCGACGCGAACACGTGGGTGACCCCCGCCTGCTTCAGGGCGTACATGTTGGCGCGGTACGGGAGGTCGGTCGGCGAGACGCCGTGGTTCGATCCGTGGCGCGGGAGGAAGGCGACCTCGCGGCCCGTGTCGCCGAACTCGCCGATCGTCACCGCGTCGCTCGGCTCGCCGTACGGCGTGTCGAACACGACCTCGCGCACGTCGTTGAGGGGGAGCGCCTCGTAGATGCCGCTGCCGCCGATGAATCCGATGGTTCCCATACCCCGAGTGCGCCCGCTCGCTACTTATAAGGAGTGAACGCGGTCGGCGGCCGCGGTCGACGGCCCGGCGCGTCGTCGACGGCTCCGCGGAGAACCCGTCTCACAGCAGCCAGCGGACCGCCGCGAGCGCCACCGCGCTCACGGCGAGGAGGTGGACGAGCACCGCGCCGACGGGCGCGGCGCCCACCGCACGCATGTCGTCGACCCGGATCGAGAGCCCGAGGCCGACGAACGCCAGCGCGAACAGCGCGTCCGACACGCGCCCGATCGACGCCAGCGCGGCCGGCGAGAGCAGCCCGCTGTTGGCGACCGCCGCCACGGCGAGGAAGCCGAGCAGGAACTTCGGGAACTCCGCCCACAGCCGCCGGACGCCGGGGTCGGCGGCCGACCGCGCCGCGTACGCCAGCGAGTACGCGACCGCGACGCCGCCAAGGAGCGAGTTGCGCGCCAGTTTCGTCACGGTCGCCCACTGCCCCGCCTCGGGCGAGTAGGCGAACCCGGCGGCCGCGACGGGGCCGGTCGAGAACATGCTCACGCCCGCCCAGACGCCGAACTGTCGACCGGTGAGGCCGAGCCACTCGCCCGCGAGCGGGAACGCGACGAGCGTCGCGGCGTCGAACAGCAGGATCGTCGCGGCCGCGAAGGTGATCGCGGTCCCGCGCGCGTCCAGCACCCGGCCGATTGCGACGACCGCGGAGACCCCGCAGATGCTCGCGCCGGCCGCCAACAGGGAGGACGTGGGCGACCCGATCCGGAAGAGCCCGCGCGCGACGACCTCCGCGAACAGGAGCCCGCCGGCGACGACCGCCACCACGAGCCCGAGGACGGTCGGTCCCGCGGCGAGGAACTCCTCGACCGCCACCGCCGCGCCGAGCAGCACGATGCCGGTCTCTAAGAACAGCTTGTCGGCGCTCACGCCCGGCTCCGCGATCTCGGGGATCCCGACGGTGTTGCCGAGCCCGACGCCGATCCCGACGGCGACGACGAGCGGCTGGAGGCCGGGGACCGCGTCCGCGACGAGCGTCGCGGCGACCGCGCCGCCCGCGAGCAGCGCGAGGCCGGGCAGGTACGCGCGGACCGCCTCGCCGATCCCCGTCACAGCGCCTGCCCGACGAGGTGCGCGGCGACGATCCCGAGCCCCAGCGCGAGCGCCTGCCAGCCGCGGTCGAGCGCGGTCCAGCGGTCGACGAGGCCGGCTCCGGTCGCCGGGCCGTCTGACGCGACCCCGTCGTCGCGGTTCGATGCCATGGCCCGAATCGGTCCGGCCGACACTTACTGGTGTCGCTCGCGCCGGTGACGGTCGAGCGCCGTCCCGTCGATGGCCTCGCAACCGCTGAACGGTCGGGGTCGCGGGCGCTACCGGACTGCGAGAGCGCTTACCGGTCGCGCGCCGCCCGGTACCGCTCGCGGATCGACGCGAACAGCTCCACCCCGGCGTCGGTCCGGAGCCGCGGCTCGCTCGTCGCGAAGAACTCGTCGAGGTCGTCGTACTCGCGGAACGCATCGGGATCGCCGCGCTCCGGGTCGTACCGGTCGCCGCGCTCGTAACGCAGGGCTTGGAGGCAGGTGTCGAGCAGGTCGCACTCCTTGACGAGGACCGCCTCCGGCGAATTGCGGGCCTCGTACGCCTCCCACGCGTCCCGCACGCGCTCTGGGAGCGGGCCGGCGAGGTCGCGCATGGCCTCTCGCTCGGCGGCGACCTTCGCCTCGCGATCGACCGCGTCCCCGGTCGCGTCGTCGTCGGCCGTCACGTCGGCCGCCCGCGTCGCCACGTCGGCCGCCCGCGTCGCCACGTCGCCCGTCTCCGCCTCGGCGACGTCGTGGACGACCGCCAGCCGGAGGGCGCGGTCGCGGTCGACGCCCGGGAGATCCTCGCGGAACCGGTCCCCGAGCGTCAACACGAGGTACGCGACGCCCCACGAGTGGGCGGCGACGGACTCGGGCTCGTCGACCCCGCGGAGCTGCCACCCCGTGCGCCGCTCGTCTTTGAGCGCGTAGGCGTCGAGGAGGGCGTCGAGCACCGCGTCGTCTGCGGGGTCAGCGTCGGTGTCGTCTCCGGGGGCCATCGCTCGGTCCGACTACTCGGCGAGCGCCCACGTCTCGTCGCCGACGGGCTCGGCCACGTCCCGCCGGACCATCTCGTCGATGACCTCGTCGAGGCGGCCGGGCTGGGCGACCTCCATCTCGATCCGGCCGATGCCGTGGTACTCCTCTAAGTAGTGCCGGAGGTCCTCCCGCGAGAACGTCGAGTCGTCGGCGCGCTCCATGGCGCCCTCCGTGAGGTCGATCATGTCTTCGAGGAAGTTCCACGGGTAGACGACCCACGTCCACTGTTCGAGCCGTTCGCCCACGAAGTCGGGCTGGAACTCGGAGGTGCCCAAGAGCTGGAGGGTCGCGGTGCGGACCTCGCCCGCGCCGCGGTCCTCGACGTACTCCTCGGCGCGGCTGATCGAGCCGCCGGTGTCGGCGATGTCGTCGATGATGAGGACGTTCTTGTCCTCCACGCTCCCCTCGGGCATCGGGTAGCGGATCTGCGGTTCGTCGCTCTTCTCGGCCGCCCCCACGTAGTGTTCCATCTTGAGGCTGGTGAGGTCGTTGAGCCCGAGGAAGTCGCAGATACACCGCCCCGCGAACCAGCCGCCGCGGGCGAGGGCGACGACCACGTCCGGCTCGAAGTCGGCCCGCTTCACCGCGTCGGAGACGTTGCGGCAGAGCCCGTAGATGTACTCCCAGTTGGTGAGCGTGCAGTCGAAGTCGTCCGGGAGGTCGCTCATACGGGCGTATCTGCCACCCGCGCGCTGATAAGGGTTTAGCTCCGGCGCTCGCCCCGCGCCGGTCGACTACCGATCGATGCCGCCGCCGCCGGCCACCACGCCCTCGACCTCCCCGGGCGTGACGACGGCGACGTCGCCCGTGACGGTGCGTTTCAGCGCCGCGACCGCGGCCGCCCACTCCAGCGCGGCCGGGAGGTCGCCGCCGTCGATCCGCTTCGCGAGGTAGCCCGCGACGAACGCGTCTCCGGTGCCGATCGCGTCGATCGTCTCCGCGTCGAAGACGCCCTGCTCGTACACCTCGCCGTCGCGCAGCGCGACCGCGCCCTCCGTCCCGCGGGTGACGACGACCGTCTCGACGCCGAACTCCGCGGCCAGTCCGTGCGCGATCGCGACCGCGTCGCCCTCGCGGTCCAGCACCTCGCGGGCGTCCCGCCGCGGGACGAACAGCGTGTCGACGTGCTCGAACAGGCTCTCGTAGGCCGCTCGCGCGGTCTCCGGGTCCCAGAGCTTCTCCCGGTAGTTCAGGTCGAACGAGCGAGTGAGCCCCGCGTCGCCCGCCTCGCGCAGCAGCGCGGCCGCCGTCTCCGCGGCGCGGTCGGACAGCGCGGGCGTGATCCCGGTGGTGTGGAACCGGCTCGCGTCCGCGAACGACGCCGTCGACAGGTCCCCGGGCGTCACCGTCGTGATCGCGGCGTCCCCGCGGTCGTACACGACGTTCGACCCCCGCGGCGTGCCGCCGCGTTCGAGGTAATACGTCCCGACGCGGCCCTCAGCCGGGTCGGTCCACGCCACCTCGGGCGTCACTCCGTGGCTCCGCAGCTCGTTCGTCACTCGGCGCCCCGGCGGGGAGTCCGGCAGCTTCGAGAGCCAGACGGCGTCGACGCCGAGCCGCGACGCGCCGACCGCCACGTTGCTCTCGGCGCCGCCTGCCTGAACGTCGAGCGAGTCCGTCGTCTCCAGCCGCTCGCCGCGCGGGGGCGACAGGCGGAGCATCGTCTCGCCGAACGTCACGAGGTCGGTCACGCCGACCACCCTTCGGTTCGCATACTCGGCCGTCGCCGGGCCAGCACAAAAGCGTCCGCGATCGCCGCGCAGCGCGCGGGCGGCCCGGTAAACCTGGCGCTCGCACTGTCACCGCAGCGCGGAGATCAGCGCGATACCGCCCGCCAAGAGGAGCGCGAGCGCGGCCACGGGCTGGCCGCCGCCGACCGCGAGCGAGACGCCGTACACGAGGCCGGCCGCGAGCGCGCCGACGAGCAGGCTCGCCCCCGCGTGGACCGCGACGTTCCGCCGGACCCGAGCGCCCCGTCCGACCTGCTCCCCGAGGCCGACCCCGTGGTCGGCGACGTCCCACGCGACCGCCAGCCCGACGGCGGCGACGAGCAGGGCTTCGGGCGGGGCGCCGCGGTACCCCGCGAGCGCGATCCCCGCCACGCCCGCGGTCGCGCCCCACGTCAGGACTCGCGCCGACCCCCGGAGCGAGCCGCCGAGGAACGCGAGCGCGCCGACCCCGACCAGCGCGCCACCCGTCGGACTCGCTATCAGCGCGGCGGTCGCCGCGACGCCCGCGGCGGCGAGGCTCGCGACGACCGCGACCGTCGGGGGCCGGGCGTCCGCCTCGTGGAAGTCGGCTGGCGCTTCGGACGCCGACTCGTCGCCCCCCGTCGCAATCGCGGATCCGTCGCCAGCCGTTCCGGGCGCCGAGCCGTCGCCGCTCATCGCGACCACCGCCTCGTCGCGGCCGCGACCGCGGCCGGGAAGGAGTCGTCGCCCCACTCCAGCGCGCGGACCCCGCCCGCCCGGAGCGCCCGGAGCCGCTGGCGGCGCTCGAAGGCGGTCAACCGTTCGCCCGCCGTCTCGGCCGTCGTCGGGTCCGGCGAGAGGACCGTCACGAGGTGACCGTGCGCGTCGACGCGCCGCGCGATCGCCGTCGCGGTTTCGTCGACGAGGGGGGTGAAGAAGAGCACCTGCGCGTCGGCCGGGAGCCGCCGCCGGAACCGCCGGAGCCACAGCGACCGGTAGAACCGGTCGTCGCTCGGCGTCGGCGCCAGCGCGGGGTCGGTCGCGAGCGTCTCGCGCCCGCGGGCCGCGTGGACGGTCCCGCTGCCGGGCGGCAGCCAGCAGTCGATCGGCGACAGCGCCGCGATCCCGACCCGGTCGCCCCCGTCGAGGAGCGCGGAGAACGCCTGTCCCGCGGCCGCGACGCTCGCCTCCACCGCCGTCTCGGCGTCCGGGTCGGCGGCGACGTACGCGGACTCGCGGGCGTCGACGACCAGCACGACCGTCGCGGAGCGCTCCTCGCGTAGTTCGACGGTGGACAGCTCCCCCGTCCGCGCCCGCCGGTTCCAGTCGATCCGCTTGAGCGGATCGCCGCGGCGGTACTCCCGGGTGGCGTGGAACTCGACGCCGGCGCCGCCCACGTCGGTCGGCACCCGACCGTGGTGGACGGTCGTCAGCCCGCGCAGCGGGAGGTCGCCGCCGGCGGACAGCTCCGGCGTACAGGCGATCGCGGTCGGCGCGTCGAGCGCGGTCGTGCGCTCGCGGGCGCCGGCCGCGTCGCGGGTGATCGCCGTCAGCGGCTCCCACTCGTGGTCGCCCCGGGCCGCGCGCACCGTGTACTCGAACGTCACCGCCGTCCCGGGTCGCAGCGCCGTCGCGACCCGAGCGGGGCCGTCGACGACCGCCAACCCCGGCGGGACCCCGTCGACGAGCCGGAGGTCCGGCAGGGCCTCCTCGCCGACGTTCTCCGCCCGGACGGTCACGCTGACCTCGTCGCCCGGCTCCGGGGCCTCGTCGCTCACCGTCCGCGTCACCGCGAGCGCCGGCGCCGACGCGTCGCCCGCCCGCGAGTACACCGCATACCCGGCGCCCACCGCGCCGGCGAGCACGAGCGACGACTGCCGGACGAGCACGCCGAGGCCGACCAGCGCCAGCGCCGCCCCCGCCATCCCCAGCCAGCGCTCCGTCTCGATCGTTCGGCGGTGTTCCCGGTCGCTCGGAGCGCCGGCCGATTCAGTCTCGGTCGCGTCGGCCGATTCAGTCTCGGTCGCGTCGCGGTCGCGTCCGACCGCGTCGCCGTCTCGTCCGGTCGCCTCACCGTCGGTCGATGCCGGCTCGGACGCGGCGGCGCCGCTTGAGGGGTCGCTCACGCCGCACCCCCCTCTATCCGCTCGATCTCGCCGATCGCGGCGCGGAGCCCGTACCAGTAGTTCGACCGTCCCCGGACCCCGGCGGAGAGCCGGACCCGGACGGGATAGGCGGTCCGGGTGTCGAAGAACGCGGCGGCGGCCGCGTCGTCCGTCCACGTCCCGTCGTCGACGGCCGTCGCCGCCGCCTCCCGCGAGCAGTTGCGGTCGCGGGCGACGGCGTCCACGGCGACCTCCCGGACCCGGTCGCGGAGGGCGCGACGGTTCCGGTAACCCCCCGGCGCCGGACTGGCCACGCGGGCGATCCGCTCGTCGAGGTCGGCACCGGGCACCGCGGCGGGCGCGCGCCGCTCCGGCTCTCCGGTGTCTGTCGGCATCCGCCGGCGGTCCCGACGCGCGTTCGCGTATCGAATCCCCTGAACCACGCCGAGGACGCCGATCAGCGTGACGACCGCCGACGTGGGGGAGAGGACCGACGCCACGCCGCGGTCGAGCGCCGCGAGGATGCCGACGGCGACCGCCAGCACTCCCGCGACGGCGAGCGGCCGCACTACCGACCACCACCGTCGGTTCCCACCGTCTCGCCCGCGCTCTCCGTCAGAGCGCGCGTCACGAGTCGCCTCCGTGCCGCTCCTCGATCCGACGCAGCGCCTCGACGGCGCGGCGCTCCCGGTCGTCGGTCGCGTCCTCGCCGCCGTATCGGACCCGCTCGAACACCTCGGTGAGCGCGGTCACCGGCTCCTCGGCGACGCCCGCGTCGACCGCGGCGGCCGCGAACTCCGCGGGCGTCGAGGAGTCCGGCCGGTCGACGTCGAGGACGTCGGTCATGTCGCGCCACGCGCGGTACACCTCGTTGTCCGCGTCCGAGGACTCGATCCGGTCCGCGACCTCGCCGGCCGTCCGCCCGACCGCGGCGAGGTCCGGCGGCTCCTCGACCGGTTCGTCGGTCCGGTCGCCGCCGCCGTCCGCCTCGTCGTCGCCGCCGGCGAGGAGCAGCGCGGCGACGCTCGCGATCACCGCGGCGACGACGACGACCGCGAACAGGATCTGCGGCGCCGACGCCGCGCCCTCGCCGCTGCCGAGCCCGCCGCCGGCCGCGCCGGTCGACAGTAACTCCGTCCCGTTGCTGCCCATCCCGAGCGAGGTGGAGACGTTCTCCGCGACCGACCGGCACGTCGACAGCACCCAGAACAGGACCGCGATCGGGGCGCCCATCACGCCGGCGACGGCGACGCTCGCGAACGGCGACCCGGTGTCGCGATAGGTGACCCCCGCGAGCAGCGTCAGGCCGACGAGCAGCGCGATCACGGCGGGCGGCTCCCTGAGGAACGGCAGACAGAGCCCCGGCGCGGAGAAGTCGCCCGCCTCCCCCGACGACGTGAGGACGCCGGGGTCGCCCGTGTCAGATCCGACGCTCGGGGCGTCTCCGCCGCTCCCGCCGAACCCGCCGCCGCCGGTGTCGACGGCGGTGTCCAGCGTCGCGGCCGCGACGCCGAGCGCGACGAGGGCGAGGAGGGCGACCGCGACCGCGACGAGGGCGTCCCGCTTCACGTCCCCGACTACGCCGGCCGCCGGGAATAGCTTTCGGCGGCGGTCGGTTTCGGGGTCGCGCCGGAACGCCCCCGATCCTCTCCGCCTACGCGTCGTCGCTCCCGTCGACGACGTCGTCGAGCGGCGTCGTCGGGAACAGGGCGTCGACGTCGGGGTCGGGGTCGACGAGTCGGTAGGCGGTCCCGTCGGGCTCGACGACGCCGGCGTCGGCGAGGTGGTCGAGGTGCGAGAACGCCTCGCCGGGACCGTGGAGGACGTGGATGTCCTCCAGCGAGCCGAACAGCGCGGCCGACACCTCCCACGCGGTCGCCAGCCCCGAGTTGTCGAGGACCCCGATCACCCGGCGGGTCCGGTGCCGATGGTGGTCGAGGATCGTCGCCGCGCGGCGGCTCGGCTCGTCGATCCGCTGACGGTGCCCCGGATGCGCGGCGTCGAAGTCGCGGTCGACGATCCGCGCGAGGCTCTCGGCGTAGGCCGCGAGCGCACCCTCGACGCGGATGTCGGCGCCGCCGACGTTGGGGGTGTACTTCGGGAGCAGCGCGTCGCCCGTGAACGCCTCCTCGGTCGCGTCTTCACCAGCGATGGGGTCGTGGTCCGACACAGCCCGCGGGTCGAACGCGAACCCGGAGAGTCCCGCGGTGTGGCCGGGAAGGTGGAGGGCTTCGAGTTCGACGCCGCCGGCCTCGATCGCGTCGCCGTCCGCGAAGGTCGTCACGTCGGCCGGTCGCCCCGAGAGGTCCACGCTGACGGCGTCGAAGAACTCGGTCAGCCGCTCCTGGTCGGCGGCGGGCATCCCCCACCGCTCAAACGTCTCGCGCTGGAGGTCGCGGTCGGCGAACAGCGGCGTCTCCGTTCCGTCGACGAGGCCGGCGTCGGCCTCGTGGACGTACACGTCGGCGCCGCCCTCGGCCTGGACCTCGCCGGCGAGTCCCGCGTGGTCCGGGTGCCAGTGGGTGAGGACGACCGCGTCCACGTCGCCGAACGCGTGCCCGTACTCGGCGAGGCCGTCGGCCAACTCCTCGCGGACCTCGGGGAGCGCGACCCCGGTGTCGACGAGCGCCGTCGTCTCCCCGTCCAGTAGGTACACGTCGTTTTCGCCCTCGAAGACGGTGTTGCCGAGCTGAATCCGTTTCACACAGCCACGTCGGCTGCCGGGCATTTCACCGTTTCCACCGCCGGCTCCCGCCCCGGCGGCGCCGTCACTCGATACCGACGCCGGTGAACTCGGAGCGCGCCCCGCCGTCCGGACCGTCGGTGACGCATACTGCCCAGCCGTGCGCCTCGCCGACCCGCTCGACGATGGCGAGGTCGAAGCCGGTCCCGTCCGAGTCGGTCGTGTGGCCGGCCTCGAAGACCTCGCCGCGCTCGTCTTCGGGGAGTCCGGGGCCGGCGTCCGCGACGTAGAACCCGCCGTCGAGGTCGCCGACGGTGACCGTCACGTCCGCGCCGCCGTGCGAGACGGCGTTCCGCAGGAGGTTCTCCAGCACCTGTTTGAGCCGACTACGGTCCGCGCGGACCGTCGCCGTCGCCTCCGCGCGCACTGTCGCGTCCGCGGTCTCGACGCTCCGCCAGCACTCCTCCGCAATCGCTCCGAGGTCGACCGGTTCGAGCGACTCCAGTATCGTCTCGTACCGTCCCAGGTCCCGCGCTCGACGGTCCGGGTCTCGGTCGCCCGTCGCGTTCGATCCCCCGTTCCGGGCGGCCGATAATGAACCGTCGCTCGGCGTCGGCGAGTCGAGAGACGAGCGTCGGCCGGTCAAGCGACGGGCGTCGGCGGGCCGGTCGCTCGGGGCTAGCGGTACCGGTCGCCGGAGCGATCCGTTGAGGCTTTGCTTCTGCCGCTCTTTCCGATCCCATGGAGTATCAACCGGGCGTGTGTAACATCGGACCGACACAGCAGCGACGGCGGCTCCTCCTCGGCGTCGGGTCGCTCGCGCTCGCGGCCGCGTTCGTCGCGGCGGCCGTCTCGTTCGCGTGGCCGCGCTGGTCGCTCATCCTCTCCGTCTTCCCGCTGTACGGCGCCGCGATGGGCGCGTTACAGTACCGCGAGCGGTTCTGTATCGGCTTCGCCGGCATCGGCGTCTTCGACGTGGGCGGGGGGACGAGCGAGATCGAAAACGAGGAGGCGCTCGCCGCCGACCGCAGGAAGGCGGTCAAGCTCAACGCGAAGGCGATGGCGCTCGGCGCGGCCGGGACGGTCGTCGTCTTCGCCGCGGTGACCGTTCTGGCATAAATCTCGCTCGGCGTTCCGGCCGTTTAGTTATAACCAGACCACTCTGGCTAAATCGCCGTCGGCAGACCGACGACCAACACTGCCGACGGTCCGACCGGTCATTCGTGACTGATTGCCGGCGGATCGGTCGTGGGAACCTCCTCGAAAGCTCCACCCGCTCGGCTATAGATCGTTGCGGCCGTGAGAGCCTCCTCCAAAGCCCAGCCTCCCGGCTGCCCCTTTGAGTCCCACTCCGCACAGCCCCGCACCTCACACCTCCCCAGCCTCGTCGGTGGTCCTCCGCTTCGCTTCGGCCCACCGACTCCCTCGCGCGTGCTGGCTTCGCGGCCGCCGGTGGCGGCCGCTCGCAGGCACGCGCCTCCGAGACCGCTAACTGTGCGGGATCCCGCTCGGGGTATCACCACGAACGTGCGTATAGAAAAGCATTAGAACCGGCTCGATGACCACGTAAGTGAATGAGTCTGTCCGATGCGGACCACGAGCTCGTGACCGCGGAGCTCGGCCGCGAGCCGACGGCGGCGGAGGCCGCGCTGTTCGAGAACCTCTGGAGCGAGCACTGCGCGTACCGCTCCTCGCGGCCCCTCCTGTCGGCGTTCGACAGCGAGGGCGACCAGGTCGTGGTCGGCCCGGGCGACGACGCCGCGGTCCTCGCGCTGCCCGAGCCGGACGCGGCCGACGACCCCGCGGCCGAGCGCGACGCCGACGACTACGGTGACACGTACGTCACCTTCGGCGTCGAGAGCCACAACCACCCCTCCTTCGTCGACCCATTCGACGGCGCCGCGACGGGCGTCGGCGGCATCGTCCGCGACACGATGAGCATGGGCGCGTACCCGATCGGCCTCCTCGACTCGCTGTACTTCGGCGGCTTCGACCGCGAGCGCTCCCGGTACCTCTTCGAGGGCGTCGTCGAGGGCATCTCCCACTACGGCAACTGTATCGGCGTCCCGACGGTCGGCGGCAGCGTCGCCTTCCACGGCGGCTACGAGGGGAACCCCCTCGTCAACGTCGCCTGCGTCGGCCTCACGAACGAGGACCGACTCGTCACGGCGACCGCACAGGAGCCCGGGAACAAGTTGGTCCTCGTCGGGAACGGCACCGGCCGCGACGGGCTCGGCGGCGCGTCCTTCGCGAGCGAGGACCTCGCCGAGGACGCCGAGACCGAGGACCGCCCCGCGGTCCAGGTGGGCGACCCCTACGCCGAGAAGCGCCTGATCGAGTGTAACGAGGCGCTGATCGACGAGGACCTCGTCCGCTCGGCCCGCGACCTCGGCGCGGCCGGCCTCGGCGGCGCCTCCTCTGAACTCGTCGCGAAGGGCGGCCTCGGCGCGCGGATCGACCTCGACGCCGTCCACCAGCGCGAGCCGAACATGAACGCCACCGAGATTCTGCTCGCCGAGAGCCAGGAGCGGATGTGCTACGAGGTCGCCCCGGACGACCTCGAGCGCGTCGCCGACCTCGCCGAGCGGTTCGACCTCGGCTGCTCGGTCATCGGCGAGGTGACCGACGGCAACTACGTCTGCGAGTTCGCCGGCGGCGCGGACGGCGAGGGCGGCGCGGACGCCGACGGCGCGACCGACCGGGACCCCGAGACCGTCGTCGACGCGCCCGCCGAGTTCCTCGCGGACGGCGCGCCGATGAACGACCTCGAAAGCGAGCCGCCGAGCGAGCCGGACCGAGACTTGCCCGCCGACGAGCCCTCGCTCGACGAGGCGGTCGCGGCCGTCCTCTCGGCCCCGTCCACCGCGAGCAAGCGCTGGGTGTACCGCCAGTACGACCACGAGGTCGGGACGCGCACGGCCGTGAAGCCCGGCGACGACGCCGCGCTGCTCGCGGTCCGCGAGACGGAGCCGACCGACGAAGCGAGCGAAACGGCCGCCTCCGCCGACGGCGTCGGCCTCGCGCTCGCCTCTGGCGCGAACCCGAAGTGGACCGCGGTCGCGCCGTACGAGGGCGCCCGAGCCGTCGCCCTCGAGAACGCGACGAACCTCGCCGCGACCGGCGCGGTCCCGCTCGCCGCGGTCGACTGTCTCAACGGCGGCAACCCGGAGAAGCCCGACGTGTACGGCGCGTTCGAGGGGATCGTCGACGGCCTCGCGGACGCCTGCGCCGCGCTCGACGCGCCCGTCGTCGGCGGCAACGTCTCCCTGTACAATGACAGCGTCGAGGGGCCGATCCCCCCGACGCCGACGCTCGCGGTGCTGGGCACGCGGCGCGGCTACGACGCCCCGCCCGCCGCGCTCGACGCCGACCGCGCGGCCGACTCCGAGCTTCTGCTGGTCGGGTCCGGCGGCGACGCGCTCGGCGGCTCCGAGTACCTCGCGCACGCCGGCGGCGGCGACCGGTTCCCGACCCTACCCGACGAGTCCGGGGCGGCCGACGACCTCGGTGGCCTCGTCGCGTCGCTCGCGGCCGCCGCCCGCCACGAGTCGACGCTCGCGGCCCACGACGTGAGCGAGGGCGGGCTCGCGGTCGCGCTCGCCGAGCTCGTGACCGACGACGCGGGCGTCGACGCGACCCTCCCGGACCGCGTCGCGGCCTTCGACGAGACGCCCGGCCGCCTGCTGGTCCAGACGACCGAGCCCGAGGCGGTCGCGGCCGCGGTCGGCGACCTTCCCGTCTTCCGGCTCGGCGACGTGACGACCGACGGGGCCCTCTCGCTCACCGTCGGCGACGAGTCGGTCGCGCTCTCCGCCGCGGCGGTGCGGGACCACCGCGACGTGATCGAGCGCGAACTGGCCTGAGCCGTCGCTGTGCGCGCGGTGAGCGGCGAGACGGTGCTGTATCACCGCGCGGTCACTCGATTTCGACGCCCCGAGAGCGAGCGATACGCTTTTAGGTGCTCCTAAAGTATGTGGCGGCAACCGCGGGACGCCGGCCATTCCGGTGCCCGCCCCTCATCGATGGCATCCACGGAACCAGTCGGCACGACGCGCTCGACCGAGTCGGACGACGCGACGGCCGATCGATCGGACGACTCCGCGACCGACCACCGGGCGAGCGCCGCCGCCGACGACGGGGCGACCGCCGCCGCGGACCCCGTCCTGTCGCTGTCCGAGGTCACGAAGGCGTTCGGCCCCGAGACCGCCGTCGACGACGTCTCGCTCGACGTGCGGTCCGGGGAACTGCTGACGTTCCTCGGCCCCTCCGGGTGCGGCAAGACGACGACGCTGCGCACCATCGCCGGCCTCGAAGAGCCGACTGAGGGGCAAATCACCCTCGGCGACGAGGTCGTCGCCGGCGACGGGTCGTTCGTCCCGCCGGAGCGGCGCGACGTGGGCATCGTCTTCCAGAACTTCGCGCTGTTCCCCCACCTCACCGTCCGCGAGAACATCGCGTTCGGGCTGACCGACGCCGACGCCGCCGAGAGCGAGGCGCGCGTCGACGAGCTGCTCGAACTGGTCGAGATGACCGACCACGGCGAGAAGACGCCCGACCAGCTCTCCGGCGGGCAGAAGCAGCGCGTCGCGCTCGCGCGTTCGCTCGCCCCCGAGCCCGAGGTACTCCTCCTCGACGAGCCCTTCTCGAACCTCGACGTGCGCCTCCGCGTCGAGATGCGCGAGGAGGTCCGCCGCATCCTGAAGGAGGCGGGCGTCACCGCCGTCTCGGTCACGCACGACCAGGAGGAAGCGCTCTCCATCTCCGACCGCGTCGCGGTGATGAGCGACGGCCGGATCGAGCAGGTCGGCCGCCCCGAGTCCGTCTTCGAGCGCCCCGAGTCGAAGTTCGTCGCCTCCTTCCTCGGGCGGGCGTCGTTCCTCGAAGGAGAGCTCCGCGACGGGAAGGTCGACACCGGCATCGGCCGGTTCGACGCCGTGACGCTGGAGGGATACGACACCGTCTACGACGGCGCGCCGGTCGACGTGCTCGTGCGCCCGGACGACCTCCGCGCGACCCCCGCGACCTCCGAACTCGCCGACGGCGTCGTCACCTCGCGGCAGTACGTCGGGCCCTCCTTCGTCTACCGGGTCGAACTCGACTCCGGCGAGGCGGTCCACTGCCTCCACAACCACGTCGAGGAGTTCGACCTCGACGAGCCCGTCTCCCTCGAACTCACCGCGGACCACCCGCTCGCCTGGTACCCGCGCTAGGCGAGTCGCTGCCGGCGGCCGAACGACTACGGAAAAACGCGACGAGCGACGGCGTTCAGAAGGTCGCGAGGAACGGGACGGCGTACGCGATCAGCAGGCCGACCAGCGTGACGGCCGCGCCGACGCCGACCTCGCGGCTCCCGAATTCCTGCATCGGTGCGGTCACGCGCTTGTCCGGGTCGGGCTCGTGCGAGTGGTCGTCCATAGTCCCGGATCCGACCGGGGAACATATAAGCCCACCTGAACTCGACGGCCCCGACTCGCGGAGCGACGCGCCCGGAGCGGGCGCGTCAGCGACGGTCACGCCGCGCGTCGAGGAGCCGGACCGGATGCGCGGGCCGCCGCGTGAGCAGGGCGTCGAGCTGTTCGAGACAGGACGTGCCGCTGGCGACCACCGTCCGGTCCGCGGTCTCGTCCGTCGTGAACTGGTCCGCGAGCGTCTCGCCGACGTCGACGCTGAGGTCGTAGTACTCGGACTTGTAGCCGAAACTGCCGGCCATTCCGCAACACTCCACGGCGGAGGTCACCACGTCGAACCCCGCGTCGTCGAGGACCGCCGTCGTGTACGGCTCCAGGTCCAGCGTGCGCTGCTGGCAGTGGCTGTGGTAGGCGATCCGTTCGCCGTCGCCGTCGGGGAGCGCGCCGAGGTCGGCGCCGTTCTCCAGCAGGCCGTACACGTACTCCATCACCTCGTAGCTGCGCTCCTTCAGCGCCTCGTGTTCCTCCGTCGGGAGGAGCCGACCGTACTCGCGGTGGAACATCGCAAGGTCGGAGGGCTCGATGACGACGACGTCCCGGCCCGCCGCGACGGCCGGCGCGAGCGACTCGTACACGGCCTCGGCGTTCGACCGCGCGGTCGCGACCATCCCCTGCGAGAGCGGCGCGCGTCCGCTCTCGCCGGCCGCCGGCACGTCGACGTGGACGCCGAGCGACTCGAGGACCCGGACGGCCGCCTTCCCCCGCTCGGTGCGCACGTAGTTGGTGTACGCATCGGGGTACAGCGTCACGCGCTCGCGAGCGGCGTCGGGGTCGACCCGCGAGCCCCGGTCCGCGAACCAGTCGACGAGCGACTCGCGCTCGAACCGCGGGAGCTCGCGGCGGCTGTCGACGCCGAGCGTCCGTTCCAGCACCGATCGGGCGGGCCCGGCCTCCGCGACCCAGTTCGACAGCGGCGCGAACGCCGACCCGAGCTTCGCCAGCGTGTCGAAGTTCCCGAACAGGCGCTTCTGGAGGTCGATCCCGCCCGGATCCGCGTCCGGCGTGAGCCCCTCGACGAGGAAGTCGAGGTCGCTGTCCGTCCCGCGGTTGATGCGGTCGCGGACGACGGTGTTGATCCACGGGATGTCGATCTTCACCGGACACTGGTTCACGCACCGGCTACACCCCGTACAGAGGTCGTTGAACTCGGCGGCGCTCTCCTCGCCGTGGACGCCCGCCTCCCAGCCGGTCGCGATTCCGCCGGAGTACGTCTCGCCGCCGAAGGCGTGGCCGCCCACGTGCTGGAAGTTCGCACAGGAGTTCGCGCACGCCGAACACCGGATGCAGTACAGCGTCTCCCGGAGCTGGTCGTCGTCGCGCATCTCCATCCGGCCGTTGTCGATTAACACGAGATGGAAGTCGCGCTCGTCGCCGGAGCCGAGCGCCTTGTCGCCGAACGTCGGGGAGTCGGTCGGCGGGGTGAGAAGCGAGACGTAGGAGGTGATGTCCTGGCCGGTCCCCGACCGACCGATGAGCTCCACGAACGGCTGGAGGTCCTCGACGCTGGGGATCACCTTCTCGACGCCCGCGACCGCGACGTGGGTGTCGGTCGCCTGAACGCACTTCCGGGCGTTGCCCTCGCTCGTCACCAGCGCAAGCGTCCCGGTGTCGGCGGTGACGAAGTTCGCGCCCGTCATCCCGACGTCGGCGTCGCGGATCTTCTCGCCGAGGTGTTCGCGGGCGAACCGGGTCAGCTCCTCGGCGGTCTCCGGGGGGTCCTCGGGCTCGAACACCTCGTCGAACAGCGCGGCGATCTCCTCCCGCGACTTGTGGATGGCCGGGGCGACGATGTGCGACGGGGCCTCGTCGGCGATCTGGAGGACGAACTCGGCGAGGTCGGTCTCCCACACGTCGGCGCCGTCCGCCTCGAGGGCCTCGTTCACCTCGATCTCCTCGCTGGTCATCGACTTCGACTTCACGGCTGTGCGGCCGTCGACGACCTCCGTGATGTAGCGGTTCGCGTCCGCGGCGTCGTCGGCGAGGTACACCGTGCCGCCGTTGGCCTCGACGGCCTCGGTCACCTCGTCGATGAGGTCCGGCAGCCGCTCGATCGCGTCCTCCTTGATCGCCCGCGCCTCGTCTTTCAGCCGCTCGTAGTCGTCGAGGTCGCCGGTCGACTCGTAGCGTCCCTCGTTGAACACGCGCGTGTTCTGCTGGACGCTGTCGCCCTCGGTGTCGAGGATGTGGCGGATGTGTTCGGCCTTCCGCCGTCGGTTCTCGGCGCTCATCTACCTGTCCTCCACCAGCACGACGGTCACGTCCATCGGCCCGTGCGCCCCCTTCACGAGCGCGCCCATGTCCGCGGTGGCGCTCGGTCCGGTCGCGATGATCGACTGCCCCGCGCCGTCGCGGACGTCCGCGCCGAGGCGGTCGAACGCGGCGTCCATGTCCGGCAGGACGTCGTCCGCGGCGACGACCGCGACGTGCTCGTCTGCGTACAGGCTCACCGGCTCCTCGCCGGCGGCCCCGCCCTGAATCACCACGGAGCCGTAGTCGGCGATGCCGTATCCGGCGGCGGTGACGCCCGTCGCCGCGGCTTCGAGCTCGGCGACGGTCGGGTCGTTGTTCACCGCGTCCGGGAGCGAGACCCCGTCGAACGGGAGTGGCGCGCCGACCGCCGGGTCGTCGAGCAGCGGCGCCAGCGCCGACTCGAACCCGTCGGCGGTCGTCCGGACGCACTCGACGCCGACCTCGTCGAGCGACGACTCGAAGGTCGCGATTGACTCGACTGACATACGCCGTGGTTGCTGTAACAGCCTAATGGGTGTTTCCCTATACGCAGTTTCTTAACGGGATACATAACGTATCTTTCTCATCGGACGCCCGGCCAGTACCCAACTCCTCGCCAGTAATATCGTCAAAAAAGAAAGTTACATATGGATCGTTGTGAGACGCCCAAACACGGTCGAAAGACATACTCATGACAAACGTACTCTCACTGGCGTTCGTCGGCGTCATTCCGATCGGCGTCGCGTTCGTCCTGCTCGCCGGACTCAGGTGGTCCGCCGCCCGCGCGATGGGGGTCGGGTGGCTGCTCGCCGGGGGGATCGGACTCACCTACTGGGGCATGGAGATCGACTGGCTGGCCGCGTCGGCCGTCTACGGTGCGTTCCAGGCGGTCGACATCATCCTGATCGTCTTCGGCGCCATCCTCCTGATGAACTACCTCGAGGGGAGCGGCGCCATCGCCACTATCAGGTGGTACTTCGGACAGATCGAAGAGGACAGACGCATCCAAGTCCTGCTCATCGGGCTCGGCTTCATGACGATCATCGAGGGCGCCGCCGGGTTCGGGACGCCCGGGGCGCTCGCCGCGCCGCTGTTCATCGGCCTCGGCTTCCCGCCGCTGGCCGCCGCGGTGTTCGGGCTGTTCTTCAACGCGCCGAACCCGCCGTTCGGCGCCGCGGGGACCCCCGTCATCGGCGGCACCGGCGCCGTCATCGACCCGGCGCTCTCCGGCTCGATGGGGGTCTCCGAGTTCCTCTCGATGGTCTCCGCGTGGTCCGGCATCGTCACGGGCGTGACGTACGTGTTCTGGGGGCTGCTCGGCGTGTTCTTCCTGACGTACTGGTTCGGTGACGCCGACGGCGGCCGGAGCGTCGGCGGCGCCGTCCGCGACACGCTCCCCATCGCTCCGTTCGCGCTCCTCCTCGGCGTCGTCACCGGCGGGACGCAGCTGGTGGTCGCGTGGTTCGTCGGGCCCGCGCTCCCCGACATCGCGGCCGGGTTCGTCGTCCTCGGCGTGGGGCTCCTGCTCGCGAACAACAATATCCTCATCCCCGACCGCGAGTGGGACTTCCCGACCGACTCGCAGTGGAGCGACACCTGGCTCGGCGGCCTCGAACTCGACGAGATCTCCCGCGACCAGCCACAAAAAGAGATGTCGGTGCTGCTGGCGTGGACGCCGTACCTCCTCGTCGCGCTCGCGCTGCTCGCCACGCGGTGGCCCGACCTCACGGTCGCCGGCACCGCCGTGCTCCCGTGGATCCAGAGCTTCACCGTCGGCATCGACTCGATCCTCGGCACCGAGCTCGGGTACACGCTCCAGTATCTCTACCTCCCGGGCACGATGCCGTTCATCCCGATCGCCGTCCTCACGGGCCTCATCCACAAGATGGACGTCGACGAGATGGGCGCGGCGTGGCGGCGCTCTGCGGAGCAGGTCGCGCCCGCCGCGCTCACGCTGATCATCGCGGTGTCGATGACGCAGGTGATGATCCAGTCGCAGACGAACACCGCGGGCCTCCTCGGCATGATGGAGGCGCTCAGCCGCGCGCTCGCGATCGGCGCGGGCGGCCTGCTCCCGATGATCTCGCCGTGGATCGGCGCCATCGGCTCGTTCATGACCGGGAGCAACACCTCCTCGAACATCCTGTTCAGCGTGCTCCAGTACAACGCCGCCGAGACGGTCGAACTCTCCCGGACGATCGCCGTCAGCCTCCAGAACGTCGGCGGCGGCCTCGGCAACATGGTCTCGGTGCTGAACGTCGCCGCGATCTGCGGCGTCGTCGGAATCACCGGCCGCGAGGGCGACCTGCTCCGGAAGGCGATCGTCCCGATGGCCCTGTTCGCGCTGTTCGCCGGGCTGTTCGGAATGCTCCTGAGCTACGTCCTCGTGCCCGGGCTGTTCTGATCCTCCCGGAAACGCTTTCCCGCGACCGCCTCGGAAGATAGGTCGAACGACTCGACGTCGAAGACCGCTATGAGCGACTCACGAACGCCTGAAGAGGGCTCGGCCGGAAGCGATGACGGCCCCCAGCGACCGCCCCGCTACGAGCAGGTGATCCGGTGGGCCGAGTACATCAAGGCACAGCCGCCGGAGGTGTGGGGGCCACAGCAGAACGCGGTCGTGAACGGCTAGATGGAGAGCGCGCAGGCGGTCGACGTGAGCGCCGAAGAGAAGAAGCGAATCCGGGAGTTCGCGGACGACGTGTTGGAAGCGGAACGCGGTGAGAATGGCGACGCGGACGGAAAATAACCCCTCCGGTCACAGGTGGTCGAGGTTGGCTTCGGGACAACCGAGCATACGGGCAAAGATGGTAGGCAGAGGGTTTGTTATATACGTATATCTGTGAAAATTCTATCTGACGATCATGGATCTATCTGCCGGTCGCGACCTTATTCTCCGCTGGAGTACTAGAGTTCTCGACGCGTCCGTGTTACGTAGTGGTTCCTACGCTGGGAAACGGCAATATCAAGCGATTGTATCTCAGTCGTCGTCCTCGCCTTCTTCGTCCTCGCCTTCTTCGTCCTCGCCTTCTTCGTCCTCGCCTTCTTCGTCCTCGCCTTCTTCGTCCTCGCCTTCTTCGTCCTCGCCTTCTTCGTCCTCGCCTTCTTCGTCCTC